>NZ_ALIP01000060.1:0-1203 GCF_000283075.1 Pseudoxanthomonas sp. GW2 | reverse complement strand
CGTAAGCTTCCCCGTCAAGCAGGCATTTCAAAAGTAGAACTTCCGGCGACGCGTTGGCGGTACTCGGCCGGGGTCAGATCGCCGAGCGAATCGTGGGGACGCTCCTCGTTGTACTCGAGCATCCACCAGTACGCGGCCTCGCGCACGTCGTCGAGGCGGGTGAACAGGTGCTGGTCCAGGACCTCCTCGCGGAAGGTCCGATTGAAGCGTTCGATGTAGGCGTTCTGGTTGGGCTTGCCGGGCTGGATGTACCGGATGGCCATGCCGTTGAGCTTGGCCCACTGCACGAAGGCCTCGCCCAGGAACTCCGGGCCGTTGTCGGTACGCAGGACCTGCGGCAGGCCGTGGTCGCGCTTGAGCTGCTCGAAGATGCGGACCAGGCGCGTGGACGAGATCGAGGTGTCGACCTCGATGTGCAGCGCCTCGCGGTTGAAGTCCTCGACCACGTTGAAGGTCCGGAAGCGGCGGCCACACGCCAGCGCGTCGGCCATGAAATCCGCTGACCAGACGGCATCGGGCAGCAGGGGAACGTAGAGCGGTACGCGTTCGCGCTTGGGCAGCCGCTGCTTGGCCTTGCGGCGCAGATTGAGCTTCATCGCCTTGTACACTCGGTAGATTCGCTTGTGGTTCCAGTCCGGACGCGCACGGCGCAGGACCTTGCAACACTTCCAGAAGCCGCGGCTCGGGCGATTCTCGACCACCTCGGCCAGGGCCGCGATGATCTCGGCATCCCGTACCGTCCAGTGCACCGGCGGCTGGTACCACGCTGCCCGCGACAACCCAACGCAATCACAGGACCGGCTCAGGGGCCGCGTGTGCACCTCGACCAGGGTACCGCACGGCCTCGCGCTTCTGCTCCGGCCCTACAGTTTTTTTGCGATCAGATCCTTCATCGCGGCGTTGTCGAGCGCCAGCTCGGCGTACATCCGCTTGAGCCTGGCGTTCTCCGCTTCCAGGTCCTTGACACGCCGCAGCTCGGAGGCCTCCAGGCCGCCGTACTTCGACTTCCACTTGTAGTAGGTCGGAACGCTGATGCCGGCCTGCCGGCAGATGTCCTTGACCGGCACGCCGGCGTCGGCCTGCTTGAGGATCGAGACGATCTGGGTCTCGGTGAAACGGGACTTCTTCATGGAACCTCCTGGCTGGGGAAAACATGCCAGAAAGTTCTACTTATGGGGTGTCTGCGGATCGGGGAAGCTTACG
>NZ_ALIP01000059.1:0-2679 GCF_000283075.1 Pseudoxanthomonas sp. GW2 | reverse complement strand
CCGCTTCTGCCCCGCGGCCGGCGGCCGCGCGGCCGCCGCTACTGCCGCTCCTACCGATGCCAGCCCATTCCCGTTCCGCCGGAGTGTCGATGTCCCTGCTTGCCCGTGGCCTGAGCGCCGTCCTGCTTCTGTCGTTGTCCCTGCTGTTCCCGGCCCACGCGCAGAGCGCGTATTTCTTCCCGGCCACGCCGCTGGATCCGGATCCTGCGGTGCCCACGCCCGAGCAGTTCCTGGGCTATCCGGTCGGCAGCCGCTATACCCGCCACGACGAGCTGGTGGCCTACTTCGAGGAACTGGCGCGGGTGTCGCCGCGGGTGAAGGTGGAGCGCATCGGCCGCACCTACGAGGGCCGGCCACTGCTGCTGGCCACCATCACCGATCCGGACAACCACGCCAACCTGGAGTCGCTGCGCCAGGCCCACAACACCCTGGTCGACCCGGCGGCGCCGGAGAGCGTAGCCAGCGGGGCGCCGGTGGTGGTGTGGCTGGCCTACAGCGTGCATGGCGCGGAGACATCCAGCGCCGAGGCCGCGCTGCTGACCGCCTGGTTCCTGGCCGCCGACCGCAGCGAGGCCACGCGCCACTGGCTGCGCGAGGCGGTGGTATTGATGGACCCGGCGCAGAACCCCGACGGCCGCGACCGTGCCGCCAACTGGCACAACGCCTGGGGCTCGAACCCGCCTTCTCCCGACCCGGCCGACCGCGAGCACGTGGAGCCGTTCCCAGGCGGCCGCTTCAACCATTACCTGACCGACCTCAACCGCGACTGGCTGGCACTGGCCCAGGCCGACAGCGTGCCGAAGGTCGAGCACTTCCATCGCTGGTACCCGAACGTCCAGATCGACTTCCACGAGATGGGCAAGGACAGCACCTACTACTTCGAGCCCTCGCCGAAGAGCATGGAGAGCCCGCTGCTGCCCAAGAGCTCGTACGAGGCCAACAAGGTGCTGGCGCGCTATCACGCCCAGGCGCTGGACGCGATCGGATCGCTCTACTACAGCGGCGAGAACTACGACAACTTCTCGCCGATCTACGGCTCGACCTATCCGGACTTCCACGGCGGCGTCGGCGCCACCGTGGAACAGGCCAGCTCGCGCGGGCGCGTGCAGGAGACGGTCAATGGCCCGCTGGAATTCCGCTTCACCATCCGCAACCACCTCAACGTGGGCCTGGCCACGGTGCGCGGCGCGGTGGAGCAGAAGGCGTTCCTGTTCCGCCTGCAGAAGGACTTCTTCCGCAGCGCGCTGGAGCAGGCCGGGCGCTACCCGGTGCGCGACTGGGTATTCGGCGACCGCAACGACCCGACCCTCAGCCGCCGCCTGCTGTCGCTGCTGCTGAAGCACCGCATCGAGGTGCGCGAGCTGTCGCGCGCGGTCGAGGTGGACGGCAAGCGCTTCGAGCCCGGCAGCGCGTGGGTGGTGCCGGCGCGGCAGCCGGCGTTCCGTCTTGCCCATGCGATCTTCGAGTTCACTCCGCCGGTGAAGGGCGACGTGTTCTACAGCGGCACCTCGTACGCGGTGGCGCCGGCCTACGGCCTGAGCTACGCGGCCAGCCGCTCGGCGTTGCCGGCCGGCGCGCGCGTGCAGGACGTGCCGGCGGCCAGCGGCGGCGTGGACGGCGTGGCCAGTTACGCCTATGCCCTGGACCTGCGCGACTACGGCGCCTACCGCCTGTTGGGCGCGTTGCTGGCACAGGACATCCGCCTGCGCGCGGCGTTCGCGCCGCTGGCGCTGCCGTCGGCGCAGGGCGGGGCCGAGCCGCGCCGCGGCGTGGTCCTGGTGCCGGTGGCTGGCCAGCCGCTGGCGCCCGCGGCCTTGCACGCGCGCATCGACGAGCTGGCCCGTTCCCTGGGCGTGCGCGTGCAGGCCTTGGCCAGTGGCAAGAGCGAGGTGGGCATCGACCTGGGCAGCGACAGCGTCAAGCCGGTCCGCAAGCCCGGGATCGCCCTGGTGATGGGGCAGGGCGTGTCCGCGCCGGAGATCGGTGCCGCCTGGCACGCCTTCGACACCGCGCTGGGTTACCCGACCAGCAAGATCAAGCCGGCGCAGCTGGGTGAGCTGCCGCTTGAACGCTACACGACCATCGTCCTGGCCAGCGGCAACTACGCCGGCTTGCCGGACGGCGTGGTGGCCGCGCTCAAGCGCTGGATCGCCGCCGGCGGCTCGCTGGTGGCCTACAACAGCGGCGCCCGCTGGGCGATCGACAAGGGCCTGGCCGGGGCCAAGCTGCGCGAGGCGCCGCCGCCGCGCGCCGAGCGCCTGGACTTCGGCAGCCAGCGCGAGGTGTTCGCCCTGCGTCGGGTGAGCGGCAACATCCTCAGCGCCGACGTCGACCTCAGCCACCCGCTGGCCTTCGGCCTGCAGGACCGCCGCCTGTTGGTCAACAAGGAAACCGGCCTGGTGTTCGAGGCCAGCAGCAACCCGTATCTCACCGTGGTGCGCATCGACGACCAGCCGCGGGTCAACGGCTACCTCTCCGAGGAGAACCTCAAGCGCGTGTCCGGCAGCGCCTTCGTGCAGGTGGTGCCGGTGGAGAAGGGCAACGTGGTGGTGTTCGCCGACGACCCCGCCCACCGCAAGTACTGGCACGGCACCGAGCGCCTGCTGCTCAACGCCGCGCTGTTCTCCAACCACCTCAATCCAATCCGCCAGCGCGGCGAATGACCCGGGCCGGCCTGCC
>NZ_ALIP01000058.1:0-2534 GCF_000283075.1 Pseudoxanthomonas sp. GW2 | reverse complement strand
GGCCACGGCGGCCGGCGCGGCCGGTGCGGCCAATGCGGTGGCGGTAGGCATCCACGTCGGTGGGCAGCTCGTAGTTCACCACCGCGGCCAGGTCCTCCACGTCCAGGCCGCGCGCGGCCACGTCGCTGGCAACCAGCACGTTGCAGCTGCGGTTGGCCAGCTGCAGCAGCACTTCGTCGCGGTCGCGCTGCTCCATGTCCCCGTGCAGGGCCAGGGCGGAGAAACCGAACTGGCGCAGCGAGCCGGCGACCTCGTCCACGTCCTTGCGGGTATTGCAGAACACCACCGCCGATTCGGGGCGATGGCGCAGCAGCAGGCCGGCCACGGCCTTCTGCCGGAACTGCGGGTCCACGTCGAAGAAGCGCTGCTCGATGTCCGGCGCCGATTCACCGCCGTCCACCGAGACCTCCACCGGATTGCGCAGCAGCTGGCGGGCGAGTTCGCGGATCGCATCGGGGAAGGTGGCCGAGAACAGCAGGGTCTGGCGCTGGCCGTGGCAGCGGTTGGCGATCTCGCGCACCGGCTCCTCGAAGCCCATGTCCAGCATGCGGTCGGCCTCGTCCAGCACCAGGGTGCGGACCACGCCCAGGTGCAGCACGCGCTTGCGGGCCAGCTCCTGCACCCGGCCCGGCGTGCCGACCACGACCTGCGGGTCGTGCGCCTGCAGCGAGGCGATCTGCGGCTCCAGCGCCACGCCGCCGGTGAGCACGCTCAGCTTGAGGTTGGGGATGCCGGTGGCCAGGCGGCGCAGCTGCCGGCCGACCTGGTCGGCCAGCTCGCGGGTCGGGCACAGCACCAGCGCCTGGCAGCGCGATTGGCCCGGATCCAGCCGCTGCAGCAGGCCCAGGCCGAAGGCGGCGGTCTTGCCGCTGCCGGTGGGCGCCTGCGCCAGCAGGTCGCGGCCTTCCAGGATCGGCGGCAGTGACTGCGCCTGGATCGGCGTGGCGGCGGTATAGCCCAGCGCGTCCAGTCCGGGACGCAGGGCGGGGGAGAGCGGCAGCGCGGCAAAGTCGGTCATGCGCCATTCTCGCAGGTGTGGCCCGTACAATGCGCGGATGCCTTTGATCACCCTGCAGAACGTCGACTACAGCGTCGGCGGCCCGTTGTTGCTGGAACATGCCGACCTGTCGATCGAGCCGGGCGAACGCATCGCCCTGATCGGCCGCAACGGCGCCGGCAAATCCACCCTGCTCAAGCTCATCGCCGGCGAACTGCAGCCGGACGATGGCCAGGTGCGGGTCCAGGCAGGCGTGCGTGTGGCGCGCCTGGAGCAGGAGGTGCCCGGCGGCACCGAGGGCAGCGTGTTCGACGTGGTCGCCGGCGGCCTGGGCGAGCTGGGCACCTGGCTGGCGCAGTTCCACCAGATCAGCCATGCCGCGGAATTCGACGCGGCGCAGCTGTCGCGGGTGCAGGCGAAGATCGACGCGGCCGACGGCTGGGCCCTGGACCGGCGCGTGGCCGAGGTGCTCAGCCGCCTGGAGCTGGATGGCGATGCGGTGTTCGCGCGCCTGTCCGGTGGCATGAAGCGCCGCGTGCTGCTGGCGCGCTCGCTGGTTTCCGCGCCGGACGTGCTGCTGCTGGACGAGCCGACCAACCACCTGGACATCGAGGCGATCGACTGGCTGGAGGGCTTCCTGAAGGAGTGGAGCGGCAGCGTGGTGTTCGTCACCCACGACCGCCGCTTCCTGCGCGCCCTGGCCACCCGCATCGTCGAGATCGACCGCGGCCAGGTCACCAGCTGGCCGGGCGACTGGGCCAACTACGAGCGCCGCCGCGAGGAGCGGCTCAACGCCGAGGCGCAGGAGAACGCGCGCTTCGACAAGCTGCTGGCGCAGGAGGAAGCCTGGATCCGCCAGGGCATCAAGGCCCGCCGCACCCGCGACGAAGGCCGCGTGCGCCGGCTCAAGGCCATGCGCGTGGAACGCGCCCAGCGCCGCGAACTGTCCGGCAACGTGCGCATGGAGGCTGCCCAGGGCGAGTCCTCCGGCAAGAAGGTCATCGAGGCCAGGGACCTGCATTTCGCCCACGGCGGGCAGGTGATGGTGCGCGGCTTCTCCACCACCGTGCTGCGCGGCGACCGCATCGGCCTCATCGGCCCCAACGGCAGTGGCAAGACGACCCTGCTGAAGCTGCTGCTGGGCGAACAGCAGCCGCAGGCCGGCGAGGTGAAACTGGGCACCAACCTGCAGGTGGCCTACTTCGACCAGTACCGCGCGACCCTGCGCGAAGACTGGAACGCGATGGAGAACGTGGCCGGCGGCCGCGACTTCGTCGAGATCAACGGCTCGCGCAAGCACGTGCTGGCCTACCTGCAGGACTTCCTGTTCACGCCCGAGCGCGCGCGTGCGCCAATCACCCGCCTGTCCGGCGGCGAGCGCAACCGCCTGCTGCTGGCGCGCCTGTTCGCGCAGCCATCCAACCTGCTGGTGATGGACGAGCCGACCAACGACCTGGACGTGGAAACCCTGGAGCTGCTGGAAGACCTGCTGGCCGACTACAACGGCACCCTGCTGCTGGTCAGCCACGACCGCGAC
>NZ_ALIP01000057.1:0-3634 GCF_000283075.1 Pseudoxanthomonas sp. GW2 | reverse complement strand
GCTCCACCGGGGTCTCCGGCAGCACCCAGCGCGGCGCGGTGTCGGCGCGGCCGTAGCCGCGACTGGCCACGCCCGGGCGCCAGCCTTCGCGGCGCAGGCGCTCGACCAGGGCCAGGGTCAGCGGGGTCTTGCCGGCGCCGCCGGCGGCCAGGTTGCCGACCACCACCACCGGCACCGGCACGCTGTGCCGGCGCAGCAGGCCGATCCGGTAGAGCCGGCCGCGCAGGGCGATGGCCGCGGCGTAGACCGTGGCCAGCAGCCGTGCCGGCAGCGGCACCGGGCCGTCGTTGAACCACCAGGAAGGGGTCTTCGGGGCGCCGCGGCTCATGCCCGGACCTCCCCGGGCGCCGCGCCGGCGTTCGCCGCTGCCACCCAACCGCTGTGCAGGATCCCGCGCATCACGCCTGGCGCTCGCGGAACTGGGCGCTGTGCAGGTGGGCGTAGAGGCCGCCGGCGGCGACCAGCTCGGCGTGGGTGCCGCGCTCCACGATCCGGCCCTGGTCCAGCACCAGCACCTGGTCGGCGTGCTCGATGGTCGACAGGCGGTGGGCGATCACCAGGGTGGTGCGCTCGGGCATCAGCCGCTGCAGTGCGTCCTGCACCAGGCGCTCGGATTCGTTGTCCAGGGCCGCGGTGGCCTCGTCCAGGATCAGGATCGGCGCGTCGCGCAGGATCGCGCGGGCGATCGCCAGGCGCTGGCGCTGCCCCCCGGACAGCAGCGCGCCGTTCTCGCCGATCGGGGTATCCAGGCCCTGCGGCAGGCGCTCGATGAACTCCCAGGCGTTGGCCGCCTCGGCCGCGGCGCGGATCGCCTCGTGGCTGGCGTCGGAGCCGTAGGCGATGTTGGCGGCGACGGTGTCGTCGAACAGCATCACCTTCTGCCCGACCAGGGCGATCTGCCGGCGCAGGTCGCTCATGCGGTACTCACTGAGCGGCACCCCGTCCAGGGTGATGCGCCCGGCGCTGGGCTCGTAGAAGCGCGGCACCAGCCGCACCAGGCTGGTCTTGCCCGAGCCGGAGCGGCCGACGATCGCGGTCACCGTGCCCGGGCGGGCGACGAAGCTGACATCGTCCAGGGCGAAGCCGGGCTGGTCGCGGTAGCGCAGGCTGACGTGCTCGAACGCCAGCTCGCCGCGGGCGCGGTCGATGCGGCGGGTGCCGGTGTCGGTCTCTTCCTCGCTGTCGATGATCTGGAACAGCCGCTCGGCCGCGGACACACCGCGCGCGACCGCGGTCTGCACGCTGGTCACCCGGCGCAGCGAGGGGATGATGGCCATCATCGCGGTCATCAGCATGACGAAGTCGCCGGCATCGAGGCGGCCCTGCAGCGCCTCGCGCGCGGCCACCCAGACGATCGCCGCCAGCGCCAGCGCCGCCAGCAGCTGGACCATGGCCGAGGCGCCGGCGCGGGTGCTCTCGACCTTCATGTTCAGGCCCAGGATGCGGTTGGCGAGGCTGGCGTAGCGCCCGGTCTCCAGCGACTGCGCGCCGTGGATCTTGACGTCCTGCTGCGCCGCCAGCGACTGCTCGGCGCTGGCGGCCATGCGCCCCATGCCGTCCTGGATGCCGCCGCTGATGCGGCGGTAGCGCTTGCCCACGTACCACACGATCACGCCGATCAGAGGGGTGATCAGCAGCATGGCGAAGGTCACCTTGATGCTGGCCCACAGCATGATCCCGAGCAGGCCGGCGATGGTCAGGCTGTCGGTGACCAGGGTCTTCAGCGCCTCGGAGCTGGCCTGGGTGACCTGTTCGGTGTCGAAGTTCAGGCGGCTGACCATCACCGGGGTGGATTCGGCGTCGAAGTGCGCCGACGGCAGCCGCAGGTACTTGGCCAGCACCTGCTCGCGCAGGTCGCGGACCACGCTGCGGCCGGTGCGGGCCATGCCATAGTCGGTGACGAAGGTGGCCAGGCTGCGCAGCACGAACAGGCCGACGATGGCCAGCGGCAGGAACACCGCGTCCTCGGCCGTGGGCTGCACGAAGTTGTTGGTCAGCGGCTTCATCAGCCGCACGAAGCTGGCGCCAGCCACGGCTTCCACCGCCATGCCGACCAGGGCGGCGGCCAGGAACATCCAGTACCTGCGGGTGTAGCCGAGCAGGCGCCGATAGATCGGCCAGACCGGTTGCCGGGGGGTACGACTCAAGACTGCGGCTCCGGTGCGGTGGCGATGGCGATGCGGCGGAAGCCCAGCTGGGCCAGGGCGTCCTGGGCGGTGACCACCGCCTGGTACGGGGTGCGGGCGTCGGCGCGCAGCATCACCGGCAGCTCGCGGTCGTCGCCGGCGGCCGCGGCGATGGCCTGCTTGACCGCCTCCACGTCGGTGCGCAGCACCTCCTGCTCGCCGACGAAGTAGCGGCCGTCGGCGTTGACCAGGATGTTGAGGGTCTTCGGCGGCGCCGGCTGCTGCGCGCTGGCCACCGGCAGCTGCAGCTGCAGGGTCGAGCGGACGTCGAAGGTGGTGGTGATCACGAAGAAGATGATCAGCACCAGGATGACGTCGATCAGCGGCACCAGGTCGATGCCCGGCTCGTAGTAGGCGCGCTGGTCGCGGATACGCATGGCCGTCCCTCAGCCGCGCACCGGGGCCGCCGGCGCCGGGCGCTGCGCCGGGCGCGCCGCGGCCGGGCGGGCGGCGCCGGGCGCGCGCTCCAGGGCGTCGAGCAGCGCGGTGGCCTGTTCCTCCATCTCGATCACGTAGCCGGCGATGCGGCTGCGGAAATAACGGTGGAACACCAGCGAGGGCACCGCCACGATCATGCCGGTGGCGGTGCACACCAGCGCCTTGCCGATGCCGCCGGCCAGCTGGTTCACGTCGCCCAGGCCATGGTCGAGGATCCCCAGGAACATCTGGATCATGCCGATCACCGTGCCCAGCAGGCCCAGCAGCGGGCCGGCCGAGGCGATCGTGCCCAGGGCGCTGAGGAAGCGCTCCATGCGGTGCACCAGGTGGCGGCCGGTGTCCTCCAGGCGCTCGCGGATCAGCTCGCGCGGGCGGTGGCGCACGTCCAGCGCCGCCGCCAGCAGCGCACCCAGCGGCGAGTTGCGCCGCAGCGATTCGATGTGGGCCGGTTCCAGCTCGCCGCGGGCCGCCCAGTTACGGACTTCCTCGCCCAGGCGCGGGGGCATGACCTCCACCCGGCGCAGGCTCCACAGCCGCTCGATGATGATCGCCAGGGCGACGAGACCCAAGAGGATCAGCGGCAGCATCGGCCAGCCACCGGCCTTGACCAGTTCCCACACCTGAACCACCTCCGGCACGCAGCCATCTTGCACAGGAACGTAAGGATGACGGCAAACGCCTGCGCGGCGCCAGCCCACCAGACGCCGGCGCACGTAACCGGCCGGGAAACGCCGGCGCCGGCCGGCCGCCGCCCCCGCCCGGTCGGCCGTCGCACCCTGCTCCGGCGCACGGCCGGCGGCGTTGGCCGGCCGCCGCCCTACTCCTCCTGCTCCCCCGGCGGCGGCAGCGGGCGATCCCACAACCGCCTGCGCCATGGGCGGCGCTCGCGCACCGCCAGGCCGTCGCCGTCCAGCCAGACCCGGATTGCGCCGGAGGCCGGCGTGGCCAGCACTTCGGCCCCGTGGTAGCGCCAGCGCCGCACCACCGGCTCGTGCGGGTGGCCGAAGCGG
>NZ_ALIP01000056.1:0-4476 GCF_000283075.1 Pseudoxanthomonas sp. GW2 | reverse complement strand
CGACGGCAATCCCGAACCGCTGGGCGAAGCCCGCATCGAGGTCGCGGCCACCCTGGAGCAGGCGGCCTTCCATGCACCCTCTTCCGTGCCCTACGTGCTGGGCCGGCCCAACTACGATGCTTCCATCCCGCCGGAGCAGTTCATCGGCCGGCTGGTGTGGCTGATCCACGTCGATCCGGATGGCAAGGTCACCAATGTCGAGATCGAGGTGGCCGAAGGCGTGGGCGAACGCATGAAGGACCGCGCCATCGCCGCCGGCTACCTGTCCCTGTTCCCGCCCGATCCCGCGCGTTCCGCCGGCTTCACCTACCGGCGCGAACTGGAGTTCAGGCCGGACTGACCGGCGGCTAGCACCACGGCGCGCTACCCTTGCGCGGCCCATGCGGAGGGATACGCCATGCGTCGATGCCGTCCTGCGTTGCTTGCCTGCCTGCTGGCGTTGCCGGCCTTTGCCGCGCCACCGGCCGCGGCGGAACAGGCGCCGCGGCGCTACGAGCTGACCGCCGATTCGCTGCGCCACGCCGAGGTGCCGCAGGGCCGGCTGGAAGGGCCGTTCGAGTTCCACAGCCGCATCATCCCCGGCACCGTGCGCCGCTACTGGGTGCACGTGCCGGCAGGCTACGACGGCAGCGAACCGGCCAACCTGCTGGTGTTCCACGACGGCCACCGCGCGATCAATCCCGGCGGTTCGCTGCGGGTGCCGGACGTGCTCGACAACCTGGTCCACCGCGGCGACATCCCGCCGACCATTGGCGTGTTCGTCACCCCGGGCCATCGCGCGCGGCACTGGCCGGAGGCGATCGGCTACGCGAACCCCGACAACCGCGCGCAGGAATACGACGCGCTGGACGATGCCTACGCGCGCATGCTGGTGGACGAGCTGCTGCCGCAGGTCCAGCGCCGCTACCGCATCAGCGAAGATCCGGCGCGGCGCGCGATCGGCGGCACCAGCAGCGGGGCCATCGCCGCGTTCACCGTGGCCTGGCACCGGCCGCAGGCGTTTGCCAACGTCATCAGTTTCATCGGCAGCTATGTCTCGATTGGCTACCGCCCCGCGGCCGCAGGCCAGCCGCTGGTGCCCGGCGGCGACCTGTACCCCACCCTGGTCCGCAAGAGTCCGGTGCGTCCGCTGCGCATCTTCCTGCAGGACGGACGCAACGACCTGGACAACGAGCACGGCAACTGGTTCCTCGCCAACCAGCAGATGCTGGCCGCATTGCACTGGGCCAATGCCGAGGCCGGCCGCAATGGCGATGCGGGGCCGCGCTATACGGTGGCGCACGTGTGGGGCGAGGGCGGGCACTCGGACGACCACGGCGGGCGCCTGCTGCCGGACGTGCTGCGCTGGCTGTGGAAGCCCGGGGCGCCTGCGCCGGTCGACAGGTAGGCGCAGCCGCTGGTGCAGACCGCTGCGTATGGTCGTGCGCGGCGGACAATGATCGCAACGAAAGGCGTGCACGCGCGCAATCGCGGCGTAAAGTGTGCGCGCCGGGGCGCTCCCCGGCAGTCCCGGCGTGATCGCGCTGCGGTACTTGACGCGACACGCAGGGCGAGCGGCCAGGCGTGGTCCGGAGAGGGGGATGTGGACACGGAATGGCCACCCGGCGCCGCACGGCGCCATCCACTGAGGAGGGAACCATGAAGCGTCAAGCAGTTCTTGCAGGTGCAGTGATATCCCTGTTGCCGCTGCTCGCGTTCGCGCAGGCCAACCCGTTGAAGGACCTGCTCGTGGTGCGCGGCACCGCGTCGGTCGCCTACGAACGGGCGGTGGGCAAGCGCACCGAGTTCAACGAGCTTTCCGAGCATGGCGCGCAGTCGGGCGTCGCGGTGGAGCTGGTGGACGACGGCGGCTCCGGCCATGGCGAGAAGATCCTCGCCGGCTACCTGGAAGGGCTGCGCAAGGTGCTGCCCAAGTCCGACCTGCGCAGTGCGTGGCCGGCGGGCGAAACGCCGCGCTACCAGGCGCGGATCGGCATCAAGACCGAGGAGGGCCGGCCCGGCGAGGACAGCAAGCTGATCATGGGCGCGATGGGTGCCACCTGCCAGGAGCAGGAGGGCATGCTCAAGTGCGAGGAGGTCGACCACGCGCCCAATGCCATGGGCCGCGCCGGCGGCACCTGGATCAATCCCAAGGTCACGACGATGATCCGCCTGTACCGGTTCAACCCGGACGAGCCCTCGGCCGCGCCGGTGGTGGTGTCGGAGGACGTGTACTCGGTGTCCTACGTGGAAAGCGAGTGCTCCGACCCCGGCTCGGCCGCGGCCACGGTCGCACGCATGATTGGCGAGCGGGCCACGACCGGACGCCCGTTCAACATCGATTTCCCGACCAGCAGCCGCGCGCTGAACTGCAACCCGCGCAAGTGAGCGTGGCCGGCCCGTCCCGCATCGCGGGGCGGGCCGGAGGCCGGGGCATGCGCCTCCGTGGCCGCGGTTCACGTCCTCCCCGGCGCCGTGTTGCGAAGCTGCGGGCATGGACGCGCCAATCCTCTACCTCGTGTTCCTGGAGCCGGATCCCGGTGCCGAAGCGCTCGGGTCCGCGCTGCAGCCGCTGGCCTGCGGCCTGTACCTGGCCGCGAGCACGCGCACCCGCTCGCAGCTCTACCACGCGCTGAAACGCCGCGCGCAACCGCGGCGCCTGCTGGTGGCACCACTGGCCGATGCCCCGAAGTTCAAGGGCATGGCGCCGGGCGCGCTGGCCTGGTTGCGCACCGCAGCCGGCAGGGCCATGCCGCGCGGCGCCGCGTAGCCGCGGGCGGCTCAGCCGCGCAGCGAAGCCTGCAGCGCCGAGGCCAGCGCGGCGTCGCCGCTGACCAGGTCGGTCCAGGCCAGTTCCAGGCCCTTGCGCTTGCCCTTGGGCACCAGCTTCAGGCCCTCGGGGGTGATGGTGAGGGTGTAGGCCTCGCCGCCGATGTCCAGTTCGCGGCGGATCGGTTTGTCCAGCGGCGTCATGCGTGGCTCCTCCTGCGGCACGGGCGCCGGCGTCCGGCGCAGCGGCCAGCATGCCTGTCCCGCGGTCGGGTTTTCGTGGAAAACTCGGGGGCCACGCCCCGGGCATGGAGCCGTGCGCATGGATGCCGAACGCAATCCCTACCTGGCCCCCGCCAGCGGGCCACCGGCGCCGCAGGCCGCGGTGGCAGCGCGGTTGCGCCAGGCGGTGGGCTGCTACGTGGCCGCCTACGTGCTGGAGCTGCCGACATGGGTCGCGCTGGCGCTGGAGGCGCCCGCGGACAGGCGGCTGGCGTACGCCATCTCCACCGCCTGCCTGCTGCTGGGCATGGGCCTGTTCGTGGCCTGGATCGCGCGGCTGCTGCTGCAGGGCAGCTGGCGCGCGCGCCGCTGGGTGCTGGCCTGGACGGTGGTGGAGGCCGGCCTGCTGGCGTACACCCTGTGGCCGCCGCTGGCGCCGGACGCGGAGCTGGCCCTGGAACTGGCCCGGGTCCTGGTGCGCATCGCCGCCGGCGTGCTGCTGGTGCTGCCGGGCATGGGCGGGCGTTTCCGGCTGCCGGCCGATCCGCGCAGCTGACAATCCCCCCGTGCGCCGGGGTATCCTCCGCGCCGGGGACGCGGCGCAATGCCGGCGGTCCCCTCGCATCGTCCACGGTGGCAGGGAGCCACCACATCACAGGGGGGGTAAGCATGTTGGACAAGGCCAAGACGCGCCTGCTGGGCGCGGTGCTGGTACTGGCTTCTCCGCTGCTGGCGGCCGAGGCTTCGGCCGAGCGCATCAGCGGCAGGGAGGCGTTGGCGGTGATGCGCGCGATGGACCTGTCGCCGGAACTGGGCACCGATTCGCATGGCGATCCGCAGATCGAGTTCATGATCGAGGGCCTGCATGCGCGGCTGAACTTCTACGACTGCAAGAAGCAGGACGGCCGCTGCGGCTCGCTGCAGCTGGAGACCGCGCTGGACCTGGAGGACGGCACCTCGCTGCGGGCCGCCAACGAGTTCAACCAGAAGTACCGCTACGTGCGCCTGTACCTGGACCACGAGATGGACCCGTACCTGCAGTTCGACTTCGAGGTCCTGCACACCGACGCCAAGAGCCACCTGGAAAGCCAGATCGAGCTGTACGGGAAGCTCCTGCGCGATTTCAAGGACGCGATGGGCTACTACTGAGCCGGCGCCCCGCCGCGTGCCGCGCGCCTTGCGGTGGGCGGCGGCGCGGGGCGGGGCCACCGCCGCGCCGGCAACCGGCGTGGCCGTGTTTCTCCGCCGGACCATGCTCCCGCCTGCGCAAGGCCACGGACGCCCGGTGAAGTTTCCCGGACGTGCTGTCACGTATGCATAAGCTCCCCTCGGCAAAGTAGCTCCACCGGCAGCGCACCCGCGCCGGGATTCCCCCCATCCCTGGAGCACTGTCATGGACAACCGCACTTCCGCCGTTTCCCGCACCGCCAACTACGTCACCACCCGCGATGGCGTGCAGCTGTACTACAAGGACTGGGGCCCGAAGGACGGCCCGGTCGTCACCTT
>NZ_ALIP01000055.1:0-2120 GCF_000283075.1 Pseudoxanthomonas sp. GW2 | reverse complement strand
CTTCTCGGCGGGTGCGTCGTCGCTCCCGGGCGCTTCAGGCTGGGTGTTCTCGGACAAGACTGGAATTCCTCGCTGGCAGATGCGAGCGCCCGGAAGCGGGCGGATGACTCGTTGGGTGGGGTGCGCCGGCCTGGCGCGCCTTGCGGCGGCAACGTTCCGGCGGGACGGCGGCCGCGCAGCGCGACCGGACCCGATGACACTAGCACCAGGTTCCTGGCGGCGGCAAGCGCCGCCGCAGGCTGGTGGGGCCTGGGTTCAGGCCCCGGGGCCGGACGGGCGTGGCCCGTCCGGCGGGCGGCTTCAGGCCGCCAGGGTCTTGTCGATCATCTGGGTCAGCTGGCCCTTGCCGACCGCGCCGACCTGGGTCGCCTGGACCTGGCCGTCCTTGAACAGCAGCAGCATCGGGATCGAGCGCACGTGGTACTTGATCGCCGTGGCCCGGTTCTGGTCGATGTTGACCTTGGCCACCTTCATGCGGCCCTCGTAGGCCTCGGCGAGCTCGTCGATGATCGGCGAGATCATCTTGCACGGGCCGCACCATTCGGCCCAGAAGTCCACCAGGACCGGTTCCTGGGATTGCAGCACGGCGCTGTCGAAATCGGCATCGCCGATATGCATCACCTTGTCGTTCACTTGGGTCTCCGTGGGATTGCGGATGCCCTCCACGCAGGGCGGGGGGCTGCTTGGGTTAAACTGGGGCGTTCCGCGGAGATGTCAAGTGGGCTACACCGTCCCACCGACGGCCGCGCGGCCCGGCGCCGGCGCAGTGTGCGGCGGCCGGGAACGTATTTGCAAGGCCGCCAAAGGCCGCCTGTCCGGCCACGCTGGGCCAGGCCACATGAAGACTGGATGATGAGCGACAAGCCGCTGACCGATGTAACGTTTTCCTCCTTCGACCTGCATCCGGAGCTGCTCGCCGGGCTCGAGTCGGCAGGCTTCAGCCGCTGCACCCCGATCCAGGCGCTGACCCTGCCGGTCGCCTTGGCCGGGCGCGACGTCGCCGGCCAGGCCCAGACCGGCACCGGCAAGACCCTGGCCTTCCTGGTCGCGGTGATGAACCGCCTGCTGACCCGCCCGGCCCTGGCCGAGCGCAAGCCGGAGGATCCGCGCGCGCTGATCCTGGCCCCGACCCGCGAGCTGGCGATCCAGATCCACAAGGACGCGGTCAAGTTCGGCTCGCACCTGGGCCTGCGCTTCGCCCTGGTCTACGGCGGCGTGGACTACGACAAGCAGCGTGAGCTGCTGCAGCAGGGCGTGGACGTGATCATCGCCACCCCCGGCCGCCTGATCGACTACGTCAAGCAGCACAAGGTGGTGTCCCTGCATGCCTGCGAGGTGTGCGTGCTGGACGAGGCCGACCGCATGTTCGACCTCGGCTTCATCAAGGACATCCGCTTCCTGCTGCGGCGCATGCCGGTGCGCACCGAGCGCCAGACCCTGCTGTTCTCGGCCACCCTCAGCCACCGCGTGCTGGAGCTGGCCTACGAGCACATGAACGAGCCGGAGAAGCTGGTGGTGGAGGCCGAGACGGTCACCGCCGCGCGCGTGCGCCAGAAGCTCTACTACCCGGCCGACGAGGAGAAGCTGCCGCTGCTGCTGGGCCTGCTGTCGCGCAGCGAGGGCGCCCGCACCATGGTGTTCGTCAACACCAAGGTGTACGTCGAGCGCGTGGCCCGTGCCCTGGAGAAGGCCGGCTACCGCGTGGGCGTGCTGTCCGGCGACGTGCCGCAGAAGAAGCGCGAGACCCTGCTCAACCGCTTCCAGAAGGGCCAGCTGGAGATCCTGGTGGCCACCGACGTGGCCGCCCGCGGCCTGCACATCGACGGCATCAAGTACGTCTACAACTACGACCTGCCGTTCGACGCCGAGGACTACGTCCACCGCATCGGCCGCACCGCGCGCCTGGGCGAGGAGGGCGACGCGATCAGCTTCGCCTGCGAGCGCTACGCGATGAGCCTGCCGGACATCGAGGCCTACATCGAGCAGAAGATCCCGTCCGAGCCGGTCACCCCGGAGCTGCTGACCCCGCTGCCGCGCCCGGAGCGCGTGCGTCCGGAAGGCGAGTCCGCGGAAGAGGGCGAGGAGGAGAGCATCGGCCAGATCTTCCGCGAGGCGCGCGA
>NZ_ALIP01000054.1:0-1494 GCF_000283075.1 Pseudoxanthomonas sp. GW2 | reverse complement strand
GTAAAACGGAGAGATGGCCGAGCGGTTTAAGGCACCGGTCTTGAAAACCGGCGTAGTGGCGACACTACCGTGGGTTCGAATCCCACTCTCTCCGCCACCTTCAGGACAGGGGTTCCCGGGCACGGCCTGGTTGCACCCGAGGGTTATGCAAACATTCCTTGCGCCGCTTGTCGCGCCATGGAGGGAGCGATAGGCTGCGGCGCGGGGCATACCGAGGGAACGGCATGGCCATCCGTGTATTTCTGATCGACGACCATGCGCTGGTCAGGACCGGTCTGCGCATGATCCTGGGCGCCGAAGCGGACATCCAGGTCGCCGGCGAAGCGGAGAGCGGCGAGGACGCGCTGCGCCAGCTACGCGCACTTTCGCCCCCGGTGGACGTGGTCCTGTGCGACCTGCACCTGCCGGGCATCAGCGGGCTGGAAGTGACCGAGCGCATCGTGCGCGAAGGCGTGCACGGGCACGTGCTGATCGTGTCCGTGCTCGAGGACGGGCCGCTGCCCAAGCGCCTGCTCGACGTGGGCGCCTACGGCTACATCGGCAAGGGCAACGATGCGCGCGAACTGCTGCGCGCGGTGCGCGACGTCGCCGCAGGCAAGCGCTACCTTGGCAGCAGCGTGGCGCAGAACATGGCGCTGGCTGGCGTGGAACGGGTGGAGTCGCCGTTCGACACGCTCTCGCCGCGCGAACTGGAAGTGGCCATGCTGCTGGTCCAGGGGCTGCGCCAGGAAATGATCGCGCGCCGGCTCAAGCTCAGCGCCAAGACCGTCAACACGCACAAGTCGCGCCTGTTCGAGAAGGTCGGCGTGCAGGACAGCATCGCGCTGGCGCGACTGGCGGCCCGCTACGGGCTGATGGATCCCGGCCGCTCGCTGTAAGCCGCGCCGCCGGTCGCAGCCATGCACCGCGGATGGGGCTGGCGTTGCGCCGCCACCGTGCGGCGCACGGGTCTCGTTGCTGCAGTGGACAGCGGAGGAGCAGGGGACGGGCCGTGCGACGCGGGCTCGGGCCGCGCCGTGAACCTGGCGCCAGAGCACCTCGGCCGTCCGCGGGCCACTGCAGGCAGACAGTCGATGTCTGGCGCGAACCCGGGCGGGGAGCCAACAAACTTCCCTGAAACGACGAAGGCCCGCCATACGGCGGGCCTTCGTCGCTGCCGGCCGGCGGACTCAGTCCTGCTGGCGCGGCGTATCGGCCTGTTCCTCGCCGTTCGCCTTTTCCCCGGCGGCGGCATCGGCCGCACCGGTTTCCGGGGCCCGGGTGGCTTCCTCGCCACCGGCCTCGCCAGGCTCGGCCTGGGCGGCATCAGCCTGGCTCGCATCGGCCTGCGGCGCAGGCACCTGCCCGCTTTCCGGCAGCTGGTCAAACAGGCCGGCGGTGGTGAACGGGTCCGGGTTGGCAGGCTGCTCCGCCTCGGCGGCTGCCGGCTCTTCCGCGGCCGGCGCTTCTGCCACGGCCGGAGCCGGAACTTCCCCGGCCGCCGGCGTCTCCGCC
>NZ_ALIP01000053.1:0-6530 GCF_000283075.1 Pseudoxanthomonas sp. GW2 | reverse complement strand
GGGCAGTGCGGTGGCGGCGACTGGCGCGGGCACCTCGCGCTGGCGCACCTCGGGCAGGCGCACCGGCGGCGCGGGCACATCCAGCGGACGCACCGCCGGCGCCGGCAGCGCCGGCACATCGACCACGACGACCTCGCGCGGGCGCAGTTCCGGCTCGCGCGCCCGCAGCGCGGGCAGGTCCACCTCGCGCGGACGCGGCGCCTGGATGGCCGGAGCCGTGACCACCACCACCTCGCGCTCGCGCAGCTGCGGTTGCGGCTCGCGCACCGCGACCTCGCGGACCGGCAGCGGCACCTGTGGGACAGGCACGCTGGCCACCTCGACCGGTTCCGGGAGTTCCACCTCGCGCAGCGCCACCTCCGGCAACCGCGGGGCTGGCGCCCGGGGCTCGATCAGCGGAACCGGCGGGACCTCGAGCGCGGCTTCGGCCGGATCGGCCTGCGCGCTCGCGACGGGTTCGGTTGCTGCGGCGGACTGTCCCGCCGCGGCCGCCGCATCGGCCACCTGCGGCGCGGGCGTCGGCGGGGTCGGCCGCTGCCGTGCCTGGCCGGGCTGGCGCGCCGCGGCCGGCGTCACGGAGGCCTCGCCCTGCGCCGAATCGCCAGGCGTGCCCGCGGCACCCTCGCGGCCAACGAAGCCAATGCCCACGCGTTCCCCGCCGCCGCCGCCGGCCGCGCGCGGCGGGGGCGGCAGCAGCGACTGCAGGTAGGCGATCCAGGACAGCAGCAGCACGAATACCAGGTGCAACGCGGCGCTGCCGGCCCAGGACAGGGCGCGTAGCGGGCGTTCGTCGCGCGGCGCCGGCTGCCAGCCCTGGCGGAACAGCGCCAGCAGGGCCTGCCAGCGGGTCAGCTCCTCGCCGCGCGGCCAGGGCCCGGGCGGGCGCGCGGCCAGCAGTGCCACGAGTTCGTCCGCACGCAGCGCCGGAGCGGCGGCGGCCGGGGCGGCCTTCATCCACAGCGCCCAGCCGTAGGGCAGGCCGGTGCTGCGCTCCAAAGGCACGCGCACGCGCACGCGCTCGCGCTCGCGCTCGCGCGCGTTGAGCAGCTGGATGATTTCGGCCCCCCGCGTCACCGCAAGGCCGCCGGGTCAGCCTGCGCGGCCGCGCGGCATGTACGGCGCCGAGCCGGAGTCGTGGTCGGTGGCGTCGCGCACCGCGGTCACCCCCGGCACCCGCGCCATCAGGGTCTTCTCGATGCCCTGCTTGAGGGTGACGTCGGCCATGCCGCAACCGTGGCAGCCGCCGCCGAAGCGCAGCCACACCACGCCGTCGGCGGAGACCTGCTCCACCGCGGCGCGGCCGCCGTGGGAGGCCAGCTGCGGGTTGATCTCGTTGTCCATCACCCAGCGCACGCGTTCGACCAGGGAGGCGGCCTCGCCGGGCGCCTCGCCCTTGATCTTGGGCGCGCGGATGGTCAGTTGCGCGCCGGTGCCCTGGTAGACGTAGTCGATCTCGGCGCCGTCCAGCCACGGCACGCTGTCGGCGGCCACGTACAGGGTGAAGCCCTCGCAGTCCACCGCCCACTCGTCGCCGGCCAGCTCGGACGGCTCGGCGAACTCCAGCCGCGCGTCGGCGCGCGGCGTGCCCGGGTCGACCGCGCTCAGGCGCACCCCCAGCCCGGGGATGCCCTCGCGTTCGACCAGCTTGCGGAAATGCGCCTGCGCGGTGTCTGAGATGTTGATCATGCGGGTATTCTAGCCGGGTCCCGGCCCCCTCCCGCAGCCGGTGTGCCACGCCAGGCTGCAACGCTGCGTGCACGCCGCCACGGGGATCATCGGCCGGCAGATGGAGACCCGGCATGCCAGACCTGATTCCGCTGTCGCAGGCGCACTGCATCCCCCGCAAGGGCATCGAGCACCGCCTTACCCAGGCGCGCCTGGCCGAGCTGCTGCCGGAGGTGCCCGGCTGGGAGCTGGCCGAGGAAGGCCGCGCCCTGGTGCGCACCTTCCGCTTCCGCGACTACCACCACACCATGGCCTTCGTGAACGCGCTGGCCTGGATCGCGCACCGGGAGGACCACCACCCGGACCTGGGCGTGCACTACGACCGCTGCGTGGTGCGCTTCTCGACCCACGACGTCGGCGGCCTGAGCGAGAACGACTTCATCTGCGCCGCCAAGGCCTCCGCCCTGCTCGAGGACTGAACATGACCCGCGCCCTGCCCGTTTCCGCCGCCCTGCTCGGCACGCTGCTGCTGGCCGCTTGCGGCCGCGACGACGCCACCCCGGCCGCGCCGGTGCCGCCGCCGACCGAGATCGCGGCGATCGACACCCCGCCGCCGCAGTACCCGGCCGAGCTGGGCTGCGCCGGGATCGGCGGGCAGAGCGTGCTGCAGGTGGAAGTGGGCACCGAGGGCACGCCTACCCGCATCACCCTGCTGCGCAGCAGCGGCAACGACGAGCTGGACCGCCTGGCACAGGAGGCTGTGCAGGGCTGGAAGTTCCGCCCGGCCACCCGCGGCGGCCAGCCGATCGCGCGGACCATCCAGGTGCCGGTGAACTTCACCCCGCCGCAGGTGCGCCCGGACGAATGCTTCGCCCTGGACGCCGGCCGCCGCCCCTGAGTCCCCCGCCCCACCTCCCAAGGCCTGCCTGAATGCCCGAGATCGCCCTCTCCCAGGTGCTGGTCGCACTTGGCGTGACCCTGGCCGCCGGCCTGGCCACCGGCCTGGGCAGCCTGCTGGTGATCTTCGCCCGCAACCCGAATCCGCGCCTGCTGGCCTTCGGCCTGGCCTTCGCCGGCGGCGCGATGGTCTATGTCTCACTGTCGGAGATCCTCAACAAGTCGATCGCCTCCTTCAGCCTGGCCTATGGCGACAAGGCCGGCTTCGCCGGGGCGACCTGCGCCTTCCTGGCCGGGCTGGTGGCGATCATGCTGATCGACCGGCTGATCCCCAATCCGCACGACAGCCTCACCAGCGACGACCCGGCGCTGCGCGAGCACAACCGCGAGTACATCCGCCGGGTGGGCCTGATGACCGCGGTGGCGATCACCGCGCACAACTTCCCCGAAGGCCTGGCGACCTTCTTCGCGACCCTGGAGAGCCCGGCCCTGGGCCTGCCGCTGGCCTTCGCCATCGCCATCCACAACATCCCCGAGGGCATCGCCATCGCGGTGCCGGTGTACTACGCCACCGGCAACAAGCGTTACGCCTTCATCGCCAGCCTGCTGTCCGGCCTGGCCGAGCCGATCGGCGCCGGCGTGGGCTACGCCCTGCTGTCGCAGGTGATGACCGACGCGGTGTTCGGCGCGGTGTTCGGGATCATCGCCGGGGTCATGGTGTTCCTGGCGATCGACGAGCTGCTGCCGGCGGCCAAGCGCTACGGCAAGGGCCACGAGACCGTGTACGGCCTGGTCAGCGGCATGGCGGTGCTGGCCGTGAGCCTGGTCCTGTTCAAGCTGTGAACGCCGCGGCGGCGGCCTAGTCGAGCCGGTCCAGCACCTCGCGCAGCTCCGGCGGCAGCGGCGCATTGAGGGTGTACGGGGTGCGGCCGGCGTCCAGGGCGAACTCCAGCGAAGCCGCGTGCAGGAACAGCCGGCGCAACCCGGCCTTGTCGCGCAGGCGGCGGTTGACCTCCGGGTCCCCGTACTTGTCGTCGCCGGCCACCGGGTGGCCGAGGTGGCGGGCATGGACCCGGATCTGGTGGGTGCGGCCGGTCTCGATCCGCACCTCGCAGTAGGAATGCCCGCCGCGCCGCTCCAGCACCCGGAAGTGGCTCAGCGAGGGCTTGCCCGCCGGGGCCACCTGCACGTGGCGCTCGCCGCCCTGGCGCAGGCCCACATGCAGCGGGGCGTCCACGCTCATGGTGCCGTCGGGCATGCGCCCGGCCAGCAGGGCCAGGTAGCGCTTGCGGATGCCGCCGCCGGCGCCGCCCTCGCGCATCAGTGCCTGCAGCTCGGCCAGGGCCGAGCGCTTCTTGGCCACCACCAGGATGCCGGAGGTGTCCCGGTCCAGGCGGTGGGCCAGTTCCAGGGTCTGGCCCGGGCGCAGGGCGCGCAGGGTCTCGATGGCGCCGAAGCTGATCCCGCTGCCGCCGTGGCTGGCCACGCCGGAAGGCTTGTCCACCACGAGGATGCGCGCATCTTCGAAGACGATCGCCGCTTCCATGCGCTGCAGCAGGCCCGGCGCCGGGGTCCCGCGCTCGCCCTCCGGCTCGATCCGCACCGGCGGGATGCGCACCTCGTCGCCGCCGGCCAGCTTGCGCTCGGCCTTGGCGCGGCCGCCGTTCACCCGCACCTGGCCGCTGCGCACCAGCTTGTACACCAGGCTGCGCGGGGCGCCCTTGAGCTGGCCCAGCAGGAAGTTGTCCAGGCGCTGCCCGTCACGGTCTTCAGGCACCGTAACGGTGCGGGCTCCTGCCCGGGGGGATGGGTCGGTCATTGGCGGCTAATTCTGTTAGACTCGGGTGGCGATGTAAGGGTTTGATTCCGCTGGAAGAAGTCACGGGGCCGAAAGCCCGGACTTCCCGCGCCCCCGGCACAGTACGCGACCACCGCCCCCGGGGCGGCCATGTTAGCGGCTTGCAGGCAGACCCGGCCATGGCCCGGTGGGTCAGAGCACCGGTAGCTGAACATGTCCCGCGTGGCGTCCGCGCCACCGGCCCGCTGTACCTAAAACCAGACAAGCAGAGCGCTCCCGCGGACCGCCGTGGTGTTGCAGCGCTGGAAACCAGGATCCGCCCGGACGCGCTGTTGCGCGAGGGCGGCGAAGCCCGCCCCGCCGGAACACGGCGCGGCGGGATTCCAGTACGGCGAACGCCCGGCGTTCCGCGCGTCAGAGCGCGATAAGGAACGCACCATGAAGCGAATGCTCATCAACGCCACGCAGGCAGAGGAACTGCGCGTGGCCATCGTGGACGGCCAGACCCTCTACGACATCGACATCGAACAGCCGTCCAAGGAACAGAAGAAGTCCAACATCTACAAGGGCCGCATCACCCGGCTGGAGCCCTCGCTGGAAGCGGCCTTCGTCGACTACGGCGCCGAGCGCCACGGCTTCCTGCCGCTGAAGGAAATCTCCCGCGACTACTTCCAGGCCGGCGTGGACCCGAACAAGGCCGGCATCCGCGAGCTGCTGCGCGAGGGCCAGGAAGTCGTCGTCCAAGTGGACAAGGACGAGCGCGGCAACAAGGGCGCCGCCCTGACCACGTTCATCTCGCTGGCCGGTCGCTACATGGTGCTGATGCCCAACTCCCCGACCGCCGGCGGCGTCTCGCGCCGGATCGAGGGCGAGGACCGGGCCGAGCTCAAGCGCGCCATGGACGCCCTGAACATCCCGGACGACATGGGCGTGATCATCCGCACCGCAGGCGTGGGCCGCGACGCGGAAGAACTGCAGTGGGACCTGGACTACCTGCTGGCGGTCTGGCGCGCGATCGCCGAGGCGGCCCTGAGCAAGCCGGCGCCGTTCCTGATCTACCAGGAGTCGCGGCTGATCATCCGTGCCCTGCGCGACTACCTGCGCAACGACATCGGCGAGATCCTGGTCGACACCGAGGAGATGTACAACGACGCGCGGCAGTTCATCGAGCAGGTGATGCCGCACAACCTGCGCAAGCTCAAGCACTACACCGACGACATCCCGCTGTTCAACCGCTTCCAGATCGAGTCGCAGATCGAGAACGCCTACGAGCGCACCGTGCGCCTGCCCTCCGGCGGCGCCCTGGTGATCGACCAGACCGAGGCGCTGACCGCGATCGACGTCAACTCGGCCCGCGCCACCAAGGGCGGCGACATCGAGGAGACCGCGTTCCAGACCAACCTGGAGGCCGCCGACGAGGTGGCCCGCCAGCTGCGCCTGCGCGACCTGGGCGGCCTGGTGGTGATCGACTTCATCGACATGTCCTCGTCCAAGCACCAGCGCGCGGTCGAGGAGCGGCTGCAGGCGGCGCTCAAGTACGACCGCGCCCGCGTCCAGATCGGCCGCATCAGCCGCTTCGGCCTGCTGGAGATGAGCCGCCAGCGCCTGCGCACCAGCCTGGGCGAGGCCAGCCAGATCGTCTGCCCGCGCTGCGAGGGCCACGGCCGCATGCGCAGCATCGAGTCGCTGTCGCTGTCCATCATCCGCGTCGCCGAGGAGCACGCGATGAAGGAGAACACCGGGCAGGTGCTGGTCCAGGCCCCGGTGGAGATCGCCAACTTCCTGCTCAACGAGAAGCGCAGCGCGCTGCGCGAGATCGAGACCCGCCACGACGCGCCGATCATCATCGTCGCCGACGAGCAGCTGCAGACCCCGCACTACGAGGTCACCCGCCTGCGCGAGAACGAGCTGGGCGAGGAAAGCAGCAAGCCTTCCTACCAGCGCGGCACCCCGCGCAAGCTGCCGGTGCACGCCCTGACCAAGGCCCAGCTGAACATCCCGCCGGCCCCGGCGGTGACCCGCGTGGCCCCGCCGCGCCCGGCACCGGTGCGCGAGGAGCGCGAGGAAGCGCCGGTGCAGCCGGCGGCGCCCGCACCTGCCCCGGCGCCTGCCCCGTCCACTGGCGGCGGCGTGGTCGGCTTCCTCAAGCGCCTGTTTGGCGCGGCGCTGG
>NZ_ALIP01000052.1:0-24849 GCF_000283075.1 Pseudoxanthomonas sp. GW2 | reverse complement strand
GCGTTCATGGTGTCCTCCTTCGTCAATCGCGGCGGGGCAGTTCGACGCGCCCCACGTCGCGGTGGCTGATGTCGCCGCTGCCGACGTGGCGCACTTCCAGGGCGGGGGCGCCGCGCACGTCCAGGTCGCCGGAGCCGATCGAACCGACCCGCACCGGGCCGCCGACGCGCTGCAGGCGGGCGTTGCCGGAACCGATGCCGTCGATGCGCACGCCGCCGCGCACGTCGGCCAGGACCAGGTCGCCGGAACCGATGTCCCCGACCTCGACCTCGCCGCGCACGTCGCGCGCCACCACGTCGCCCGAGCCGAGCGACAGCAGCTTCAGCGGGCCGCTGCCGGCGACCTCCAGGTCGCCCGAGCCGACCTTGGCGGTGACCGCGCCGCGCACGCCGCGCAGGCTGGCATCGCCGGAGCCGACGTCGGCGCTGGCGCTGGCCACGCCCTCGACGAAGCCGTCGCCGGAGCCGACCACCAGCTGCACCAGGACGTCATCGGGCACGGTGCCGGCCACGTCCAGCCGGGCGTAGGCGCCCATGCCCAGGCCGCCGCGCTGGGCCGGACCGCGGGTGGCCACCACCAGGGTGTCGCCCTGCTTCTCCTGCACCAGCTCCAGCTGCTGCAGCAGGGCGGCGCTGGATGCGCAGGCGCGCCCGGCGATGCGATGGCTGGCGCCGGCGGCGGCCTTGGCCCGCACCGTGTGCTGGCCGGTCACCAGGCGCACGGTGCGGACGCCGTCCAGGTCCAGTTGCACCGCGCGCTGGGCTTCGTGCGCACAGCGGCGCTCGTCGGCGCCGGCGGCGGCCGGCAGCGCGGCCAGGACCAGCAGGATCGGGAACAGGTTGCGCATGTCGCTCCTCCCGGCTCAGGCCGAGGCTTCGTCGCGCCAGCGGCGCAGGGGGATGGCGGCGGCGACCAGGGCGGCGCCCACGGCCGCGCCGATCCACAGGTCCCAGCTCGCGTACAGCTGCCAGTTGCTGGTCTGGTCAAGGATCGCGGCGACCAGCTGCGACGGATCGTGGATCTCGCCGGACTGCAGCCGGCTGCCCATGCCGTGCACGCTCCAGGAGCCGGGCATCACGCTCATCAGGCCGCGGTAGACCGCCACGTACCAGATCTTGCCGTAGGGCAGGTCCAGGCCGGGCACCGCGCCGAACACGCTGAGCATCACGCAGCCCAGCACCGGCACCAGCGCGGCCCACAGGAACGGCTTGCTGCGCACCAGGGCCGAGCAGAACATCAGCCAGCCGACGGTCGGCAGCGACCACAGCAGGCCCAGCGGGACGGTGGCCAGCAGGCGCCCGGCGACGCTGAAGGGATGGCTGTGGGTGAACAGCGCGCCCGGATGCGGCAGGCCGCCGACCAGCATGGCCACGGCCGCGACCAGCCACAGGGCGATGCCGACGGCCAGGCCCACCAGCACCGACAGCAGCGGCGCCAGCAGCAGGGCCCAGGCGGCCTTGGACAGCACGGTCTGCGCATCGGACACCGGCAGCGACTTCCAGAACAGCACGCTGCGGTCGCGGCGGTCGTCGTACAGGCTGCCCAGGGCGTAGAAGAACACCACGAAGGCGAGCACCGCGCTGAGCATGCTGCAGCCGGCCATCAGCAGGCCGTCGCCGGCGGCGCCGACGATCCTCAGGTAGGCGCCCAGGTCGTCGATGGATTCGGCTTCGCCGCCGCCGAGCTGGCGGCGGGCCTGCACGGCGCCGGCCAGGGCCAGCAGCGTGGCCATGGCCACGGCGATGCCGCCGGTGATCACCGGGGCCCAGAGGAAGCCGCCGCGGTTTTCCCAGAACTCGCGGCGCAGCAGCCAGGCGAAGGTCCGGGTCCAGCGGTTGCCGGCGGTGTTGGCGGCAAGGGCATTCATGCGTAGGTTCCTTTCATCAGGGCCACGAACAGGTCGGCCAGGCCGGGGGTACGGACCTCGCCGAGGGCGGCGGCGCGCTCCGGCGCCAGGCCGTCGTACAGGAAGACGCTCTTGCCGAAGGGCAGGGCGCGTTCGTCGACCGGGGCCAGGGCGCGCGCCTCGGCGACGCGGTCGGCGCCGACCAGCACCTCGCAGTAGCGTTCGGCCAGGTGCTCCATCTCCGCCGACAGCACGATCCGGCCGTCGCGGATGAACAGCACGTCGGTGAGGATGTGCTCGATCTCCTCGACCTGGTGGGTGGTGACCAGGATGGTCTTGTCCTCGTCGAAGTAGTCCTCCAGCAGGCGCTGGTAGAACTGCTTGCGGTAGAGGATGTCCAGGCCCAGGGTCGGCTCGTCCAGCACCAGCAGGCGCGCATCGATCGCCATCACCAGGGCCAGGTGCAGCTGCACGATCATGCCCTTGGACATCTCGCGCACCCGCAGCTTCGGGTTGAGCTGGGTGTTGGCCAGGAAGCGCTCGCACTTGGCGCGGTCGAAGCGCGGGTGCACCCCGGCCACGAAGTCGACCGCCTCGCGCACCCGCATCCAGCGCGGCAGCACCGCCACGTCGGCGATGAAGCACACCTGGTTCATCAGTTCGTCGCGCTGGGTGCGCGGGTCCTTGCCCAGGACCCGCAGCTCGCCCTCGAACGGGGTCAGGCCGAGGATCGCCTTCAGCGCGGTGGTCTTGCCGGCGCCGTTGGGGCCGATCAGGCCGACGATGCGTCCGGGGCCGATGTCGAAGTCGGCGCCGGCCACCGCGAGCTTGTGCTTGTAGGCCCTTGCGCAGGCCGCGGGCGGTGACGACCGGGGTGGCGGCGGTTTCGGGGGCGAGGGCGGTCATGTCAGTTGTTCCCAAGGGCATGCAGCAGTTCCTCCAGCGACAGGCCGAGGCGCCGGATGCGCTCGACCACGGCGGGCCATTCCTCGTTGAGGAAGCGGTCGCGCTCGCTGCTGCGCAGCTTCCGCGAGGCCTCCTCGGTCACGAACATGCCCAGGCCGCGGCGTTTCTCGACCAGGCCTTCATCCGCCAGCTCCTGGTAGGCGCGGGAGACGGTGATCGGGTTCAGCTGGTACTCGGCCGCCACCTGGCGCACCGAGGGGAGGGCTTCGCCCGGCTTGAGGATTCCGTCGAGCATCATGGCGATCACGCGCTCCTTCAATTGACGGTAGATCGGAGCGCCGTCGCTCCACTGGATGTCGCTCATTCGGTCAGCTCCGGGTGCGCAGCGCGTGCGCAAAGGAGAAATAGGGCATGGACAGCGAGGCCCGCAGCCGGTGGGCCGGGCGTTCGGTCGCCGCCTCCAGGCCCGCCTCGGCCCGCTCCATCGCGGCCTCGGCGGCGCCATAATCCCCCGCGCGTCCTTCCTGGGCGGGCAACCAGGCCACGAAGCACAGGGCCATGCCAAGGCCCGACGCGATCAGCCAGAAGCGGCGGCCTGCGTAGGTAATCCGGTTCATGGGGCGTCCTGCTTTGGGTGACTGGTGTTGTATTCAACTATAACACCTGAACACGGCATGTCAAATCCCCGCCAACCCAACTGATGGCCTATCCCGGCCGGAATCCCGGAGAACATGATGAAAGCATCCAAGTGGTTGATGGCAATCGGTATTTCCCTGGGACTCGCGGCGCCGGCCGCGGCTGCCGGCAGCGACCTGCTGGATCTGGAGTACCGCCCGCTGGCCTCGCGCACCCCGGTGAACCTGGCCGAACGCCATGCCGGCCAGGTCC
Source organism: Pseudoxanthomonas sp. GW2 (assembly GCF_000283075.1). NCBI lineage: Bacteria > Pseudomonadati > Pseudomonadota > Gammaproteobacteria > Lysobacterales > Lysobacteraceae > Pseudoxanthomonas > Pseudoxanthomonas sp. GW2. The sequence goes on along the minus strand of NZ_ALIP01000052.1, from coordinate 21,209 downwards.
TGCTGGTGGTCAACACCGCCAGCAAGTGCGGCTTCACCCCGCAATACGAGGGCCTGGAGGCGCTGCACCAGCGTTACGCCGGGCGCGGCTTCGCGGTGATCGGTTTCCCCTCGAACGATTTCCGCGGCCAGGAGCCGGGCGACGAGGCCCAGATCCAGGAGTTCTGCACCCTGACCTACGGAGTGAAGTTCCCCATGTACGAGAAGGTCCAGGTGATCGGCGAGGAAGCCACGCCGCTGTACCGGCGCCTGGCCGCCGCCACCGGGGTGCAGCCAGGCTGGAACTTCCACAAGTACCTGGTCTCCCGGGACGGGCGGGTGGTCGGCAACTGGCCAAGCAAGGTCGAGCCGCTGGACCCGGCCCTGGTGGCGGCGATCGAGCGCGAGCTGGCGCGCCCGGCGCCGCGCGCCGCCGGCACGCGCTGACCGCCGCCGCGGCGCATGCGACAATGCGCGCGGACCGGCCCCGGGCCGGCGATCGATCCACCTCATTGGAACCGTAACGAATGAACAACCGCATGCGCGGCGCCCTGGCGTCGCTGGTGATGGGAGCGAGCGTGATGACCGGCGCGGCGATGGCCCAGGACAAGGCCTCGTTGGCCACGGAGAAGGACAAGGTCAGCTACGCGATCGGCCTGGACGTGGCCAGCTCGTTCGAGCCGCTGGCCCCGCACGTGGACCTGGACGCGATGCAGCGTGCCGTCGCCAACGCCTTCGCCGGCGGCCAGCCGCTGCAGTCCGAGGAGCAGGCGCGCGCCACCGACGCCGCCCTGCGCGCCGCGCTGGCGGCCCGCCAGGGCCAGCGCGTCCCGGGCATGGCGCCCGGCGCCGAGCCGCCGGCCCCGCCGGCCGAGCAGGTCGGCCTGCTGATCGGCGACCGCATGATCGGCCCGTCGCTGGCCCCGCTCAAGGACGACATCGACCTGGCCGTGCTGATGCAGGCCGTGCGCACCGCGTTCGCCAAGGGCACACCGCTGCTGAACCAGCAGGAGGCCGGCGCCGCGCTGCAGTCCTACATGGCCCGCAAGCAGCAGGCCGTGGCCGAGAAGAACCGCGCAGAGGGTGCCGCCTTCCTGGCCGAGAACAAGAAGCAGAAGGGCGTGATCACCACCCCGTCGGGCCTGCAGTACATGGTCCTGCGCCAGGGCAGCGGCGCGCGTCCGACCCCCAGCGACACCGTGCGCGTCAACTACGAGGGCAAGCTGCTGGACGGCACCGTGTTCGACAGCTCCTACCAGCGCGGCCAGCCGGCCGAGTTCCCGCTGGGCAGCGTGATCGCCGGCTGGACCGAGGGCGTGTCGCTGATGCCGGTGGGCGCCAAGTACCGCTTCTGGATCCCGTCCGACCTGGCCTACGGTGCCAACGGCGCGCCGGGTGGCGTGATCGGTCCGGATGCGACCCTGACCTTCGACGTCGAGCTGCTCGACATCGCCCGCTGAGGCGGGCAGGGCACGGCGGCGCCGTCCGGGAAGCGGGCGGCCCGCCACGCCGCGTGCCGCCCCTGCGGCAAGGAACGAAACACCATGCAGTACGGTCAGGACGATCTGGAACAGCGGCTGGTCGAGCTGGAAACGCGCCTGGCGTTCCAGGAGCAGGCGCTGTCGGAGCTGAGCGAGGCGCTGGCCGAGGCGCGCCTGGAGCGCGCCCGCACCGACGCCATCCTGCAGGCGGTGCTGGCCGACCTGCGCGGGCTGCGCGGCGCGCTCTACGCCGATCCGGGCAGCGAACCGCCGCCGCCGCACTACTGACCGCCGGCGCTCCCGCGCCGCCACCGATCCCATGGGCCTGCGGCCCGTTGATGCCATGACCGACAGCCTCCGCGACCAGCTCCTCAACCTAGGGTTCAAGGCGCCCGCGCCCGAACGCCGCCAGCCACCGCGCAAGGACGGGGGCGGCAAGCCGCGTCCGCCGCAGGGCGGGGCGCCGCGCAAGGGTGCCCCGCAGCGCAAGGGCGAGGCCGCGCCGAAGCGCCGCCACGAGGGCGAGATCGACCTGGGCAAGGCCTGGGCGCTGCGCGCGCAGCAGGAAAAGCAGGAGCGGATCGAAGCCGAGCAGCGCCGCCAGGAAGAGGCGCGCCAGCGCCGCGAGGCGCGCGCGAAGCTTGAGGAGCTGCTCAAGGACAAGGTCCTCAACGACGAGGCGGCCGACATCGCCCGGCACTTCGAGTACGGCGGCAAGATCAAGCGCATCTACGTCACCGCCGCGCAGCTGCGCGAACTCAACGCCGGGCAGCTGGGCGTGGTCCAGCTCAATGGCCGCTACCTGCTGGTGGATGCCCAGGTGCTGGCCCAGGCCGAGCAGATCTTCCCGCAGGCGGTGGCGCTGAAGGTCGACCCCGACGCCACGGCGGAGGAGGATCCCTACGCCGACCCGCGTTACCAGGTCCCCGACGACCTGGTCTGGTGAGCCGCGCGGCACCCGCCGCGCCGCACCCTGCATTCCGCTTCCGCGCTTGCCGGCGGACCCGCCGCCCGGCTAGCCTGCGAGGCCTATGGACAAGCCCCTGCGGATCCTCATTCACGGCGCTTCCGGGCGCATGGGCCGGGCCCTGCTGCGGCTTGCCGCCGACGCCCCCGAACGCTGGCAGGTGGTCGCCGCGGTGGCCGGCCGCGCGCCGCTGCAGCGGGTGGTCGACGGCATCCCGCAGTTCGCCGCGGCCGAACTGTCCGGGGTCCCGGATTTCGACGTGGCCATCGACTTCAGCCTGCCGGAAGGCTTCGAGCCGGTGCTGGCGCAGTGCGTGAAGCGGCGCCGGCCGCTGGTCTCGGGCACCACCGGCATCTCCGCCGGGCAGCGCCAGGCGCTGGAGCAGGCCGCCGCCACGATCCCCGTGCTTTGGGCCTCCAACTTCAGTGTCGGCGTGGCGGTGCTGAACGAACTGGTCGAGCAGGCCGCGCGCGCGCTGGCCGGCTGGGACTGCGACATCGTCGAACAGCACCACGTACACAAGAAGGATGCCCCCTCGGGCACCGCCCTGACCCTGGGCGAGGCGGCCGTCCGCGGCGGCGCCGAGCCGCGGTATGCCAGCCTGCGCGCCGGCGACATCGTCGGCGAGCACACGGTGCAGTTCGCCGGGCAGGGCGAGCGCGTCGAACTCGTGCACCGCGCCACCAGCCGCGACATCTTCGCCCGCGGCGCGCTGCAGGCGGCCACCGCGCTGGCGGGCCGCCCACCGGGCCTGTACACCTTGCGCGACCTGCTTTTCGGCCAGGGCTGAACGACGCGCGAAACCATTCGCCGCGTGAACGGCGGCGTTCCCTTTTGGGGGCGTCGCCGGTACAATTCCCGCTCGCCTGTTACCCCCATGCCCGGACCGGAGAGATGCCAGTCCGCGGTTTTTTGCAGCCCGCCTCTGGCTGGGCCGGCGACAGGGCTCCTCCACCTGAAGGCGAACGACGTGACCCATCCCGCAATCCTCGTCCTCGAAGACGGCACCGTGTTCGAGGGCGAATCCGTAGGCGCAAGTGGCCTCGCCGTCGGCGAAGTGGTGTTCAACACCGCCATGACCGGCTACCAGGAGATCGTGACCGACCCGTCCTATGCGCGGCAGCTGGTCACCCTGACCTATCCCCACATCGGCAACACCGGCTGCACCGGCCAGGACGACGAGGCCGGCAAGGTCTGGTCGGCCGGCCTGATCGTGCGCGACGTGCCGCGACGCCCCAGCAACTGGCGCAGCGAAGCCCCGCTGCAGGACTGGCTGGCCGTGCGCGGCGTGGTCGCCATCGCCGGCATCGACACCCGCAAGCTGACCCGCCTGCTGCGCGAGCGCGGCGCCCAGAACGGCGCGCTGATGGCGGGCGAGGGCATCGACGTGGACACCGCGCTGGAAGCGGCGCGCAAGTTCCCGGGCCTGAAGGGCATGGACCTGGCCCAGGTGGTCAGCACCACCGAGCGCTACGCCTGGACCGAGGGCCAGCTGGACCTGGACCGCAACGCCTTCGTCGGCGCGGAGAAGAAGTACCGCGTCGTCGCCTATGACTTCGGCGTGAAGACCAACATCCTGCGCATGCTCGCCGAGCGCGGCTGCGAGGTCACCGTGGTGCCGGCGAAGACCCCGGACACCGAGGTGCTGGCGCTGAATCCCGACGGCGTGTTCCTGTCCAATGGCCCGGGCGACCCGGAGCCGTGCGGCTACGCCATCGCCGCGATCCGCGAGTTCCTGGCCAAGAAGGTGCCGCTGTTCGGCATCTGCCTGGGCCACCAGCTGCTGGCCCTGGCTGCCGGCGCGCGTACCATCAAGATGGCCAACGGCCACCACGGCGCCAACCACCCGGTGCAGGAGCTGGGCAGCGGCCGCGTGCTGATCACTTCGCAGAACCACGGCTTCGCGGTCGACGAGGCCAGCCTGCCGGCGAACGTGCGCGTCACCCACCGCTCGCTGTTCGACGGCACCAACCAGGGCATCGAGCTGACCGACGCCCCGGCGTTCTCGTTCCAGGGCCATCCGGAAGCCTCGCCGGGCCCGCACGACGTGGCGCCCCTGTTCGACCGTTTCGTGGCCTCGATGGCGGCCTGACCGGCCGCCGCGGCACGCCCACCGGCCCGGGAGCCGCAGCCCAAGGCGCGCTCCCCGCAATCCAGAGAACGAAATGCCCAAGCGCAGCGACATCAAGACCATCCTCATCATCGGCGCCGGCCCGATCGTCATCGGCCAGGCCTGCGAGTTCGACTACTCGGGCGCGCAGGCGTGCAAGGCGCTGCGCGAGGAGGGCTACCGGGTGGTGCTGGTCAACAGCAACCCGGCCACGATCATGACCGACCCGGACACCGCCGACGCGGTGTACATCGAGCCGATCAACTGGCAGACGGTCGAGAAGATCATCGCCAAGGAGCGCCCGGACGCGCTGCTGCCGACCATGGGCGGCCAGACCGCGCTCAACTGCGCCCTGGACCTGGCCGACCACGGCGTGCTGGAGAAGTACGGCGTCGAGCTGATCGGCGCCTCGCGCGAGGCCATCCGCATGGCCGAGGACCGCGAGCTGTTCCGCGTGGCCATGCAGGAGATCGGCCTGGAGTGCCCGAAGGCCGAGGTGGCGAAGAGCTTCGAGCAGGCGGTGGAGATCCAGGCCAAGGTGGGCTACCCGACCATCATCCGCCCGTCCTTCACCCTGGGCGGCAGCGGCGGCGGCATCGCCTACAACCGCGAGGAGTTCGAGGAGATCGTCAAGCGCGGCCTGGAGCTGTCGCCGGTGCACGAGGTCCTGATCGAGGAGTCGGTGCTGGGCTGGAAGGAGTTCGAGATGGAGGTGGTCCGCGACAAGGCGGACAACTGCATCATCGTCTGCTCGATCGAGAACCTCGACCCGATGGGCGTGCACACCGGCGACTCGATCACCGTGGCCCCGGCGCAGACCCTGACCGACAAGGAATACCAGCGCCTGCGCGACGCCTCCATCGCGGTGCTGCGCAAGATCGGCGTGGACACCGGCGGCTCCAACGTGCAGTTCGGCGTCAACGCCCAGACCGGCCGCGTCGTGGTGATCGAGATGAATCCGCGCGTGTCGCGTTCCTCGGCGCTGGCCTCCAAGGCCACCGGCTTCCCGATCGCCAAGGTCGCGGCCAAGCTGGCGGTGGGCTACACCCTGGACGAGCTGAAGAACGAGATCACCGGCGGCAAGACCCCGGCCTCGTTCGAGCCGGCGATCGACTACGTGGTCACCAAGATCCCGCGCTTCGCCTTCGAGAAGTTCCCGCAGGCCGATTCGCGCCTGACCACCCAGATGAAGTCGGTGGGCGAGGTGATGGCCATGGGCCGCACCTTCCGCGAGTCGGTGCAGAAGGCCCTGCGCGGCCTGGAGACCGGCAAGGTCGGCTTCGACCCGACCGGCCTGGACCTGGCGGACGAGGAGGACCTGGCGACCCTGCGCCGCGAGCTCAAGGCTCCCGGCCCGGAGCGCCTGTTCTACGTGGCCGACGCCTTCCGCGCCGGCATGAGCGTGGAGGAGATCCACGCCCTGTCGTTCATCGACCCGTGGTTCCTGGACCAGATCGAGGAGATCATCGCCGAGGAGAAGCGGGTGGCCGCCGAGGGGCTGGATTCGCTGGACGGCAAGCGCCTGCGCAAGCTCAAGCGCGACGGCTTCTCCGACGCGCGCCTGGCGCAGCTGGCCGGCACCAACGAGGCCGCGGTCCGCGCCCTGCGCCGCGCGCACAAGGTGCGCCCGGTTTACAAGCGCGTGGACTCCTGCGCCGCCGAGTTCGCCACCAGCACCGCCTACCTGTACTCGACCTACGAGGACGAGTGCGAGGCCAATCCGAGCAACCGCGACAAGATCATGATCCTGGGCGGCGGCCCCAACCGCATCGGCCAGGGCATCGAGTTCGACTACTGCTGCGTCCACGCCGCCCTTGCCCTGCGCGAGGACGGCTACGAGACCATCATGGTCAACTGCAACCCGGAGACGGTCTCCACCGACTACGACACCTCCGACCGCCTGTACTTCGAGCCGCTCACCCTCGAGGACGTGCTGGAGATCGTCGAGCTGGAGCAGCCCAAGGGCGTGATCGTGCAGTACGGCGGCCAGACCCCGCTGAAGCTGGCGCGCGCGCTGGAGGCCAACGGCGTGCCGGTGGTCGGCACCAGCCCCGACTCCATCGACCTGGCCGAGGACCGCGAGCGCTTCCAGCAGCTGGTCGAGCGGCTGGGCCTGAAGCAGCCGCCGAACCGCACCGCGCGCACCGCCGACGAAGCGCTGGCCCTGGCCCGCGAGATCGGCTACCCGCTGGTCGTGCGTCCCAGCTACGTGCTGGGCGGCCGCGCCATGGAGATCGTGTACGGCGAGTCGGACCTGGCCCGCTACGTGCGCGACGCGGTGAAGGTCTCCAACGACTCGCCGGTGCTGCTGGACCGCTTCCTGGACAACGCCGTGGAAGTCGACGTCGACCTGATCGCCGACGCCACCGGCGCCACCCTGATCGGCGGCGTGATGGAGCACATCGAGGAGGCCGGCGTGCATTCCGGCGACTCGTCCTGCTCGCTGCCGCCGTACTCGCTGTCGCAGGCCACCCAGGACGAGCTGCGCCGGCAGGTGCGCGAGCTGGCGAAGGCGCTGAAGGTGGTCGGCCTGATGAACACCCAGTTCGCCATCCAGTCCAACGAGGACGGCACCGACACCGTCTACCTGCTGGAGGTGAACCCGCGCGCCTCGCGCACGGTGCCGTTCGTGTCCAAGGCCACCGGCGTGCAGCTGGCCAAGATCGCCGCCCGCTGCATGACCGGCCGCACCCTGGCCGAGCAGGGCGCGACCCGCGAGGTCGTGCCAAGCTACTACTCGGTCAAGGAAGCGATCTTCCCGTTCGCCAAGTTCCAGGGCGTGGACCCGATCCTCGGCCCGGAGATGCGCTCCACCGGCGAGGTGATGGGCGTGGGCCGTAGCTTCGGCGCGGCCATGGCGCGCGCCCAGGAGGCCGGCGGCATCCGCGCGCCGCAGCCGGGCAAGGCGTTCGTGTCGGTGCGCGACCCGGACAAGAAGCGCGTGGTGCCGGTGGCCAAGGCCTTGGTCGAGCGCGGCTTCAGCATCGTCGCCACCCGCGGCACCGCGCAGTGGTTGCAGGACCACGGCGTGGAGTGCACCGTGGTCAACAAGGTCGCCGAGGGCCGCCCGCACATCGTCGACGCGATCAAGAACGGCGAGATCGCCTACATCGTCAACACCACCGAGGGCCGCGCCGCCATCGCCGACTCGTTCTCCATCCGGCGCGAGGCGCTGCAGCAGCGCGTGACCTACTCGACCACCGTCGCCGGCGCCAAGGCGCTGGTGCATTCGCTTGAATACCGCGGGACCGGCCCGGTCTGGTCCCTGCAGGAGCTGCACAAGGAGCTGCAATCGTGAGAGCCCCCCTGACCCTTAAAGGCGCCCAGCGCCTGCGCGAGGAGCTGGAGCACCTCAAGACGGTGAAGCGTCCGGAAGTGATCGCCGCCATCGCCGAAGCGCGCGGCCACGGCGACCTGAAGGAGAACGCCGAGTACCACGCCGCGCGCGAGCAGCAGGGCTTCATCGAAGGCCGGATCAAGCAGCTGGAGAGCGAGCTGTCGCACGCCGACCTGATCGACGTGACCAAGCTCAATGCCGGCAGCAAGGTGGTGTTCGGCGCCACCGTGACCCTGGCCGACGTGGAGACCGACGAGGAGGTCCGCTACCAGATCGTTGGCGACCTGGAGGCGGACATCAAGCAGGGCCTGATCGCGATCTCCTCGCCCGTGGCCCGCGCGCTGATCGGCAAGGAGGAGGGCGACACCATCGTGATCGAGGCCCCCGCCGGCAAGCGCGAATACGAGATCGTCAGCGTCGAGTACGTGGGCTGAGAGGCCGGCGATGACCGCCATCGCGCTGCTGCTGCCGGCCCGGGACAGGTTGCCCGGGCCCCTGCCGCAGGCGGCCGCGCGCGCCTTCGGGCGCGCCGACCGCGAGCAGCTCGAGCCCGGCGGCCGCGCCCAGCTGCGCCGCCACTTCCGCCTGACCCCGGACCACTGGCCGGTGGCCGCGCTCACCCGCCGCGCCGATGCCGGCAGCGATGCCGGCGACGCACTGTGGCTGCGCGCCGATCCGGCGCACGTGGCGCCGGACCTCAACGGCGCGCGCCTGCTCGGCTGGGGCGAAGGCCTGGGCCTGGACACCCTGGACGCGCAGGCGCTGCTGCCGGTGCTCAAGCCGCTGTTCGGCGACGCCGGCTACCAGCTGGATGCGCCGCATCCGGCACGCTGGTACCTGCGCCTGCCTGCCGGCACCCCGCTGCCGGAGTTCATCGCGCCCGAGGACGCGCTCGGCGACGACCTGTTCAACGCGCTGCCGCTGGGCGAGGACCCGGTGTCGCGGCGCTGGCGCGCGCTGATCACCGAGGTCCAGGTCGCGCTGCACCACCACCCCTGGAACCGCGCGCGCACCGACCATGGCCGGCCCGCGGTCAACTCGCTGTGGTTCTGGGGCGCCGGCGTGGCCCCGGACAGCGTGCAGTCGAGCTACATGAACGTGCGCAGCCCCGATCCGCTGGTGCAGGCCCTGGCCGGCGAGGCCGGCGCCGCCACCGCGACCCCGGCCACCGCCGCCGACACGCCGCCGGGCGCGGTGGGCGACAGCCTGGTCGACCTGCGCCACCTGCGTTCGCTGGAGGTGCTGGGCAACCAGGTGCTGCCGCCGCTGCTGGCTTCGATGGCACGCGACGAGTTCGACACCTTGCTGCTGGACTTCGAGGACGGCACCCGCCTGCACCTGCGCCGCGGCCAGCGCTGGCGCTTCTGGCGCAGCCCGCTGCGTTCGCTGGACGCATGAACTCTCCCGCGCCGCGCGCATGAGCCCCGCCGCTCCCCGGATCCGCCGCCGCGAGCCCGTGGTAGTGGGCGGCGCCTGGCCCGGCCACGTGCCGCCGCTGCTGCGCCGGGTGTACGCCGCGCGCGGCGCCGACCGCTTCGAACTGGCGCGGCCGCGCCTGTCCGACCTGCTGCCGCCGGACGCGCTGGGCGGCCTGCCGGCGGCGGTCGCACTGCTGGCCTCGGCCATCCGCGACGACCGCCACATCGTGGTGGTCGGCGACTTCGACTGCGACGGCGCGACCGCCTGCGCGGTGGGCGTGCGCGGCCTGCGCATGCTCGGCGCGCGCAGGGTCTCGCACGCGGTGCCCAACCGCATGGTCCACGGCTACGGCCTGTCGCCTGCGCTGGTGGAGGAACTGGCGGCGCTGCAGCCGGAACTGCTGGTCACCGTGGACCACGGCATCGCCTGCCATGCCGGCGTCGCCGCCGCGCGCGCGCGCGGCTGGCAGGTACTGGTCACCGACCACCACCTGCCGGGCCAGCAGCTGCCGCCGGCCGACGCCATCGTCAACCCGAACTGCGCCGGCGACGCCTTCCCGAGCAAGTGCCTGGCCGGCGTGGGCGTGATCTTCTACGTCCTGCTCGCGCTGCGCCGGCAACTGCGCCAGTCCGGCGCGTTCCCGGCCGGCGAACCGGACCTGTCCAGCCTGCTGGACCTGGTCGCGGTCGGCACCATCGCCGACCTGGTGCCGCTGGACGCCAACAACCGCGCCCTGGCCGCGGCCGGCCTGCGCCGCCTGCGCGCCGGCCAGGCCTGCGCCGGGCTGCGTGCCCTGGTCGAGGTCTGCGGCCGCGACCTGGCCTGCCTGACCGCGGCCGACATCGGCTTTGCCGTGGGCCCGCGGCTCAACGCCGCCGGGCGCCTGGAGGACATGGCCCTGGGCATCGAATGCCTGCTCACCGACGACCCGCAGCGCGCGCGCGAACTGGCCGGCATCCTCAACGAGATCAACGCCGAGCGCCGCGCCGTGCAGCAGGCGATGACCGACGACGCCGAGGCGGCCCTGGCGCGCGCGCAGGTCGACCACGGCGCGCCGCCGCTGGCGCCGTGCCTGTTCGACCCGGAGTGGCATCCGGGCGTGGTCGGGCTGGTGGCCTCGAAGATGAAGGAGCGCCTGTACCGGCCGGTGCTGGCCTTCGCCCCGGCCGAGCCCGGCGCGCAGGTGTTGCGCGGCTCGGCGCGCTCGATCGCCGGCTTCCACATCCGCGACGCCCTGGCCGCGGTGGACGCGCGCCATCCGGGACTGGTGCAGCGCTTCGGCGGCCATGCCATGGCCGCCGGCCTGACCCTGGAACTGGCCAAGCTGCCGGCGTTCGAGCAGGCCTGGCAGGAACACGCCCGCGCCACCCTGGACGATGCGCTGCTGCAGGCCGAACTGCTCAGCGACGGCGAGCTGCTGCCGCAGGAGTTCGACCGCTTCCACGCCGAGGCGCTGCGCGACGGCGGGCCGTGGGGGCAGGGCTTCCCGGAGCCGCTGTTCGACGGTTGCTTCGAGGTCCTGGACTACCGCCCGGTCGGCGAGCGCCACCTGCGCCTGCGGCTGCGCCACCCGGACCGGCGTGAGCCGCTGGCGGCAATCCACTTCGGCGGCTGGCAGGGCAGTGCGCCGGCCCCGCACCTGCACCTGGCCTACCGCCTGCAGCCGGACGATTACCGTGGCGGCTCGGCGGTGCAGCTGGTGGTCGAGCACGCCGTCCCGGCCTGAGCGGCGGCCGGCGCGGACCGCTCGCGGTACTGCAGTCCGAACAGCGGCCGCAGCAGTGGCACCCGCCGGACCACCTCATAGGCGGCGAAGCAGGTGGCGAAGGTCAGCAGCACCAGCAGCGGCCCCTCCAGCGCCGGATGCAGGTCCAGCGGTTGCAGGTTGTGCGCGGCGACCACGGTGACGGTCTGGTGCAGGATGTAGACCGGGAAAACCGCCGGCACCAGGTAGCGCAGCAGCGGGCCGTCGCCCGGCGACAGCCGCCGGGCAAAGCCGAGCACGGCGATGATCGCGCACCACTGGTCCACGCCCCACACCGCGCGCATGGCCAGGCGCAGGGCCTGGGGCGGCTCGCTGCCGGCGTAGGAAACGGTGTAGCCGGCCAGCACGGCCCAGCTGCCCAGCCACAGCAGCAGGGCCGGCCAGCGCAGGCGCACGGCCGCGTCCCAGAACCCGTCGCGGCGCGCGGCCAGGAAGCCGAGCAGGAACACCCCGAAGTACTGGACGTGGTTGTACCAGTCGCCGACCAGGGCGTGGGTCGAACCGTAGCGGCCGATCAGCAGCAGCCGCGCCAGGGCCAGGGCCAGCGCCGGCCACAGCAGCAGCCCCCAGCCGCACAGGGCGCGTTCCAGCGCGCCGCCGGCGCGGTCCAGGAGCGGCCGCGCCAGCCGCCACAGCAGCCACAGCGCCACCGTGTAGACCCACAGGTAGGCCACGAACCACAGGTGGTTCCAGGTCGGCAGGATCAGGCAGCCACCGGCATCGCAGAACGAACCGTCCGCGCGCAGGTAGCGCGCCCAGAAAGCCAGGAAGCCGTCGTGGTAGCCGCCGGGCAGCTGCTCGACCACCTCATAGTAGGACTGCGGCGGCACCACCACCGCCATGCCGAACAGCAGCGGCAGCAGCAGCCGCCAGGAGCGGTTGCCGAGGAAGCGTACCCGGCCGTCCCCGGCCGCGGCCTGGCGCTGGGCCTGCGCCAGCAGGAACGCGGTGGCCACACCGGATACCAGGAACAGCAGCGACAGCCGCCAGGGACCGGTGAGCAGCATCGCCGGCTCCAGCAGGGGGCCGGCGTGCGGGCTTTTCACGTGCCAGTCCCAGCTCACGTAATACATGCCCACGTGGTACAGGACCAGCAGGCCGAAGGCGCAGACCCGGACCCAGTCCAGGTCGTGGCGGCGGGTGGCGGTGGAGGCGGTGGAGGCGGGCGGTAGGCTGGCGTCGCGCGGCATGGCGTATTCCGGACGTGTCGGTGGCCCGGGAAACTGGCACGGCACGCCGCGCCGGTGGGGCTCCGGATGACGACCGGCACGCCGGCGGGACGAACCGCGGGCACGCGGGGACGGATGGGGCGGTGCGACGGTGGCGTTGGCTAGAATGCGTCGATGACTCCGCCGGAACCGTTTCCCTACCAGCGCTACGCCCCCTGGAAGACCTGGGTCGAGGCTGGCCTGTGGACCCTCCTGATCCTGGGCAACTTCGCAGGCAACAGCCTGACCGAGCTGATGGAGCTGTGGCGGCGGGGGGCCGGGATCCCGACCTGGGAACCGCTGGTGTGGGAAGGCAGCAGCGCGCTGGTCCTGCTGCTGCTGGTGCCGGTGCTGGCCTGGTTCACGGGCCGCTTCCCGCTGTACTGGCACCTGTGGCGCCGGCGCCTGGCCCTGTACGCGGCCGCCAGCGTGGTGCTGTGCGTGGTCCACGTGCTGGCCATGGTGGCCCTGCGCGAACTGCTCTACCGCGCCCTGGGCAGCGACTACCAGTTCGGCCCTTGGCTGCGCGGGCTGGTGTACGAGTACCTGAAGGACGTCCGTGCCTTCTTCCTGATCGTGGTGGTGATGGAGGGCTACCGCGCCCTGCTGCGCCGCTGGCAGGGCGAGGCCAGCCTGCCGGAAGCGGCGCCGCCGGCGCCGGACGCCGGGCCGGCGGACGCCGAGCCCGCGCGCCCGGAGCGCTTCCTGGTGCGCAAACTGGGGCGCGAGTTCCTGGTCCCGACCGGCGAGATCGAGTGGCTGCAGGCCTCCGGCAACTACGTGAACCTGCGCGTGGGCGGCCGCGACTATCCGCTGCGCAGCACCCTGGCGCGGGTGGAGGAGCAGCTGGACCCGCGCGCCTTCGCGCGGATCCACCGCAGCTACATGGTCGCCCTGGCCCAGGTCGCCTCGATCGAGCCGCTGGACAGCGGCGATGCCCGCGTGCACCTGAAGGACGGCAGCGTGCTGCCGTGCAGCCGGCGCTACCGCCAGGCCCTGCGCGAGCGCTTCGACGCCGGGGCCTGAGCGGCGCTCAGGGCAGTTCCGGCTGCAGGCCCACGCCCAGCCGGTTCCAGGCGCTGATCAGGGCCACGGCCATGGTCAGGGTGGCGATGCCGGCATCGTCGAAGTGCGCCTTCAGCGCCTCGTAGGTGGCGTCGGCCGGGGCGCCGGAGGGCAGCCTGGCCAGGGCCTCGGCCCAGTCCAGGGCGGCGCGCTCGCGGGCATCGAAGAAGCGGCTGTCGCGCCAGCCGGGCAGGGTGTCGAGCTTGCGCGGGTCGACCCCGGCCCGGCGCAGGGCGGTGGCGTGCATGTCCATGCAGAACGCGCAACCGTTGATCTGCGACACCCGCAGGAACACCAGCTCGACCAGGGGGGGCTCCAGCACGCCGTCGTGCACGGCGTTGCTGGCGGTGTAGAGCGCCTTGAAGGCATCCGGGACGTGCCTGGGATATTCGACGCGACGGTAGTCCATGCGGGTCTGCTCCGGCGGGCCACCATGGCCGCCTTCACCACCAGGACGTCCCGGGCGACGCATCCGTGACAGCCAGCTTGTCCGGATTGGCGACGGTGTACAGCGCGGTGATGCGGCCGTCCGCGCTGGCGGCCACGGTGACCCCCACCAGCCGCCCGTCGCGGTAGCGCAGGATCGCCGGCTCGCCGTTGGCCAGGCCAAGCTGCCAGCGCACCGCCGGATCGCGCCGCCGCGCCACCGCCCAGAACAGGCGGGCGATGCGCTCGGCCCCGTGCAACGGGCGGATCGCCGCCAGTGCCTTGCCACCGCCGTCGGAAACCAGCTGTGCATCGGCGTGCAGCAGGGCTTGCACCGCCTCGCGGTCGCCCTCGCGCGCGGCGTGCATGAACTTCTCCAGCAGGATCCGGTGGTGGCGCGGATCGACCCCGAAGCGCGGCCGTGCCCCGGCGATGCGCGTGCGGGCGCGGTGCACCATCTGCCGGCAGGCCGCCTCGCTGCGTTCCAGCAGCCGGGCGATCGCGGCGTAGTCGTGGTCGAACACTTCCCGCAGCAGGAACGCCGCGCGCTCCTCGGGCCCGAGCCGTTCCAGCACCGCCAGGAACGCGAGCGAGACTTCCTCGGCCCGTTCCAGCGCCCGCGCCGGTCCGGGCGCCTCGTCGGCCGGCTCGGACGCGGCCGCGGTGGGGGCGTCGGGATCGACCCGGGCCGGTTCCGGCAGCCAGGGCCCCGGATAGGTTTCGCGCCGGCGCCGGGCGGCGCGCAGGCGGTCGATGCCCAGCCGGGTGGCGGTGGTCACCAGCCAGGCCTCCGGGTCGGCGATGGCGGCCCGGTCCGCCCGGTGCCAGCGCAGCCAGGTGTCCTGGACCACGTCCTCGGCGTCGGCGCGGCTGCCCAGCAGCCGGTAGGCCAGGGCCAGCAGGCGCGGCTGGTGTCGATGGAAATGATCAACAGGTTCCATGGATTCCAGGACGGAACAGCGCTTGCCGGTGTGACAGGGGCCCCGGCCGCGCCGCCACTTTGGCCTAAAATGGGCGGGTTTTCCGCCTGCCATGAGCCAGCCGTGACCGCTTCCGCTTCGTCCAGCCCGTCGAACATCCCGGTGTCCATCCGCCAGGAGGACCTGATCCAGTCCGTCGCCGACGCGCTGCAGTACATCAGCTACTACCACCCGGTCGACTACATCCGCAACCTCGCCGCCGCCTGGGAGCGCGAGGAATCGCCCGCGGCCAAGGACGCGATGGCGCAGATCCTGATCAACTCGCGCATGTGCGCCGAAGGCCACCGCCCGATCTGCCAGGACACCGGCATCGTCACCGTGTTCCTGCAGATCGGCATGAACGTACGCTGGGACGACGCGACCATGGGCGTGGAGGACATGGTCAACGAGGGCGTGCGCCGCGCCTACAACCACCCGGACAACAAGCTGCGCGCCTCGGTCCTGGCCGACCCGGCCGGCAAGCGCCTGAACACCCGCGACAACACCCCGGCCGTGGTCAACGTCAAGGTCGTGCCGGGCAACAAGGTGGACGTGACCGTCGCGGCCAAGGGCGGCGGCTCGGAGGCCAAGAGCAAGTTCGTGATGCTCAATCCCTCCGACTCCATCGTCGACTGGGTGCTCAAGACCGTGCCGACCATGGGCGCCGGCTGGTGCCCGCCGGGCATGCTCGGCATCGGCATCGGCGGCACCGCCGAGAAGGCGATGCTGCTGGCCAAGGAAGCGCTGATGGAGCCGATCGACATCCAGGACCTGGTCGCCCGCGGCCCGTCCAACCGCATCGAGGAACTGCGCCTGGAGCTGTACGAGAAGGTCAACGCGCTGGGCATCGGCGCCCAGGGCCTGGGCGGCCTGACCACGGTGCTGGACATCAAGATCAAGGACTATCCGACCCACGCCGCCAACCTGCCGGTGGCGATGATCCCCAACTGCGCCGCCACCCGCCACGCGCACTTCACCCTGGACGGCAGCGGCCCGGTCGCCCTGGACCCGCCCTCGCTGGAGGACTGGCCGAAGCTGACCTACAGCCCGCACAACGCCCGCCGCGTGGACCTGGACACGGTCACCCGCGAGGAAGTGGCCAGCTGGAAGCCGGGCGAGGTGCTGCTGCTCAACGGCAAGCTGCTGACCGGCCGCGACGCCGCGCACAAGCGCATGGTCGACATGCTGGGCCGCGGCGAGAAGCTGCCGGTGGACTTCACCAACCGCTTCATCTACTACGTCGGTCCGGTCGATCCGGTGCGCGACGAGGTGGTCGGCCCGGCCGGCCCGACCACCGCCACCCGCATGGACAAGTTCACCCGGCAGATGCTGGAGCAGACCGGCCTGCTGGGCATGGTCGGCAAGGCCGAGCGCGGCGACGCGGCGATCGAGGCCATCCGCGACAACAAGGCCGTGTACCTGATGGCGGTCGGCGGTTCGGCCTACCTGGTGTCCAAGGCGATCAAGGCCTCGCGCGTGGTCGCGTTCGAGGACCTGGGCATGGAGGCGATCTACGAGTTCGAAGTCAAGGACATGCCGGTGACCGTCGCCGTGGACTCCACCGGCGAGTCGGTGCACAGGACCGGCCCGAAGCAGTGGCAGGCCCGGATCGGCAAGATCCCGGTGGTGGTGGCCTGAGCCAGGCGCCATCGCGGCACACGGGCGGGCCGGCAGCGATGCCGGCCCGTTCTTTTTGCCCCCGCGCCAGGGCGATAATCGCCACGTCCATTCCAGGGAGCCGCGCGATGTCCGTCGTCCTCTATGGTTCGCAAAGCACCGCGTCGCTGGTGGTGCACTGGCTGCTGATCGAGCTGGGCATCGGGCACGAGCTGCGCCAGCTGGACTTCGACCGGCGCGAGCAGAAGTCGCCGGAGTACCTGGCGCTCAATCCCGCCGGCCGCGTGCCCACCCTGGTGATCGACGGGCAGGTGCTGACCGAGTCGGCCGCCATCGCCATGCACCTGGCCGACCTGCATCCGCAGGCCGGGCTGGCGCCGGCGCCGGGCACCCCGGCGCGCGGCGACTACTACCGCTGGATGTGCTTCTGCGTGTACACGCTGATGCCGCAGTACCGCGCCTGGTTCTACCCGGACGAACCGGCCGGGCCGGAGCACGTGGAGGCGGTGAAGGAACGCGCCCGCGCCGCGCTGGAGGCGGCGTGGCAGCAGGTGGCCGACCACCTGCAGCGCAACGGCGGCCCGTACATGCTCGGCGGGCAGCGCACGGCGGTGGATTTCGTCCTGACCATGCTGATGCGCTGGTCGCGCAACATGCCCAGGCCCACCGACAGCTGGCCGGTGCTGCAGGACTACGCCAGGCGGATGAAGTCGCTGCCCAGCTTCGCCGAGGTCTACCGCCGCGAGGGCATCACCGACTGGACCTGAGGCGCCGCTCAGTCGAGCAGGGCGACCACTTCCTCCGGCGGCCGGCACAGGCGCGCGCCGCGGCGGGTGATCACCACCGGGCGGTTGATCAGCTGCGGGTTGGCGATCATCGCGTCCAGCAGGGCCTCGTCGTCGGCCGAATCCAGGCCCAGTTCGGCGTAGAGCGGTTCGCTGCTGCGGACCAGGACGCGCACGCCGCCGCAGGACTCGGCGACGCGGCGCAGGCTCTGGCGATCGGGTGGATGGGCCAGGTAGTTGAACATCACCGGCTCGATCCCGCGCTCGCGCAGGATCTCCAGCACCGCGCGGGACTTCGAGCAGCGCGGGTTGTGCCAGACCGTCGCGCGCTGCATCAGAACCACTCCAGCAGGGCAAAGCCGACGCCGATGTAGGTGGCCTTGTGGTTGTAGTCGATCATGCTCTCGCCGTAGCCGTCGAACACCTGGACGTGGCCGCGCAGCAGGTTGTTGATCGGGAAGCCCCAGTCCAGCTGCAGCGAGCCGTGCGCGCGGTCGCCGCCGCGCAGCGAGTGGCGCGCGGTCAGGCTCAGCTCGTGGCCGTTGCGGTTGTATACCAGCAGGGCGTCGCCGCGGCCGATGTAGTCCTCGATGTCCGGGTTGTTGTCGTCGCGCGCGCTTTCGCCGACCCGGTACCAGGGGCGCAGCACGAAGGCCCAGTTGTCGCGGTCCAGGCCGAGGTTGAGGATCACCCGGTTCCAGCTGCGCGAGAACGGATCGCTGCGGCCGTTGGACTGGTGGTTGAGGCTGATCCCGGTCATCCGCCCCTTCCAGCCGAACAGGCTGTAGTTGTTGCGGAACACCAGCATCACCTCCGGCTCGTAGTTGGTCTCGCGGAACGGGCGTGAGGTCTCCGAGGCGTAGGCCTGCCAGCGCGAGCTCTGGGTGTAGCCGACCCAGACGTCGCCGTTGTCGCCGAACAGGTCCTCGGCGACCTTGGTCTTGAAGCTCAGCTGGAACTTGGCCTCGATGCTGTCCAGCTGCTCGGGCGTGGTGACGGTGTTGTTGGGGTTGGGCGAGCTGGGGGTGGTGTTGGTCCGGCTGGTCCAGAAGCCAGGCAGCACGTACACCGGCTTGTAGGCGCGCAGCTGGAAGATGCCCAGCTTGGAGTCCTTGGCCAGTTCCCAGCGGTTGTCCAGCAGCGAGCCGCGGCCGGCGTTGGCGATCGCCGCGCGCGCGGCCGGGTGCAGGTCGCGCTGGAACAGCTCGGTGGCGGGCTGTTCGCCCGCGGCCTCCTCCGCGGCGCGCTCGGCGACGTCGGCGGCCAGGTCCGCTTCCTGCGGCGAGGGCGTGACATAGCCCAGGGCTGCGTCGTAGCAGGCCAGGCGCTGGGCGTTGGAGGCGATGGCCAGGCAGGCGTCGGCGCTGGCCGGGCGCGCGGTGATTTCCTGCGCCGCCAGCGCCGGGGCGGTGGCGGCGAGCGCGGCGCACAGCGCCAGGGGCAGGGGGGACATCCGGTTCAAGTCGAGCTCCAGGGAGGCGGTGCGTATTCAGAAAAACCACGCCAGCACGAACAGGCCGAGCATGGCGAAAGCCAGGGCCAGCTTCAAGGCGGCGCCCAGCAGCAGGCCTACCCAGGTGGCCGCGCCGACCCGCGCGGCTTGTGGCAGGTGCCGGGTATGCCACAGCTCGCCCAGCACCGCGCCGATGAACGGGCCCAGCAACAGTCCGGGCAGGCCGAAGAACAGGCCGATGACGGTGCCCAGGGTGGTACCGGCCACGGCCATCCGCCCGGCGCCGAAGCGGCGCGCACCGAAGGCGCCGGCCATGATGTCGATCGCGATGGAAAGCAGCGTGAGCAGGCCGAGGGCGGCCAGGGTCCAGCCACTGATCCGGATGAAACCATCCGCCCAGGCGGCCAGCGCCATGCCGGCGAACACCAGGGGCAGGCCAGGCAGGGCCGGGAGCACCACGCCGGCCAGGCCGACCAGCATCAGCAGGCCGGCGAGCAGGTACCACAGGGTGGTCGTATCCATCGGGGGCGGGGGGCTCCTGGGGCGGCCCGGGCATGATTGCATTCGCCATGGGCCGGCGGTAAGTTTGGGCCGCTGCGCTTGGCAAGGTCACCGTGAACCGTGACCTGATGCGGTAGGTCCTTGGTGATGGTCTGCTACATCGTTACACCTCGCGTACTCCTTGCAACCAGCCGCCGTTGGCCACGGCGTAACCACCACCCAGCAAAGTTCCAGGAGTAAGCAGTAATGGCAGAGCGCGAGACCGGGACCGTCAAATGGTTCAACGATGCCAAGGGCTTTGGCTTCATCAGCCGTGAGAATGGCGAGGACGTGTTCGTCCACTTCCGCGCCATCCAGATGCAGGGCTTCAAGAGCCTGAAGGAAGGCCAGAAGGTCACCTTCACCGTCGTCCAGGGCCAGAAGGGCCTGCAGGCCGACGCGGTGCAGACCGCCTGATCCAGAGCCATCGGCTACAAACGGAAACGGCCCGCGATGCGGGCCGTTTCTTTTTGCCGGTCGTGGCGGCGATCAGCGGATCGCGACCTTGCCGTTGACCACGCGCACGTAGGTGTTCTCGCGGATGCCGCCGAGGTCGCGCTGGTTGATCACCACGGTGCGGCCGTCGTCCATGCGCACGTGGATGTTGTAGGTATCGCCGGTGACGCGGCCCTGGATGGCGTTGCCGGCCATCGCGCCGGCGGCCGCGCCCGCCACGGCGGAGACGTTCTGGTTGCCCTTGCTGCCACCGGTCTTGTCGGAGATCTCATGGCCGGCGACCGCGCCGACGATGCCGCCCAGGATCGCGCCGGTCGCGGCGGGCGCGCTGCGGTTGGAGCCGATCACGTCGATACGGGTGACGATGCCGCAGTCCAGGCACGATTGCGGGGCCGGATAGCTGCCGCCGGACGGATAGGACGAGCCATAGCCGTAGTTGGGCGAGGTGGTGCTGCAGGCGGCCAGGGCCAGGGAGCCGAGGACGGCGGCGCAGAGCAGGCGGGACTTCATCGTGCATCTCCTGAAGTGTGGTCCGGCGGATGCGGCCGGGCCGCTTCCGTGGCTGCATCCTTGCGCCATGCTCGTGAACGGCGCGGCAACCCGGCGCCCGCCCGCGCATGACGCCGGCGGCTGGCATCAGCCGCGGTTCAGCGGAAATCCTGGTGGCAGGCGCGGCAATCGCCGCCGATCTTCTCCAGCGTGGCGGTGATCTGCGCGCAGTCCGACGGCGGCGCGGCCAGCGCCTGGTCGAGGTTGGCGCGCAGGCTGGAGGCCGCACCGGCGAAGCGCTGGTCGTCGCGCAGCCCCGGGAAGGCGGTTTCCAGGTCGTTGGCCATCGCCCGCAGCGACTGCAGGCGCGGCAATGCATCGTGCACGGCGCAGCGGTTGGCCGCGGCGGTGGCCTTCAGTTCCTGGGTCTGGCGCGCCATCACGTTCATCAGCGCGTCCGGGAACGGATCCTGCCGCTCCTTCAGCGCGCGCAGCGCCATCACCGCGGCGACCACGCCCACCAGCAGGCCGATGGCAAACACGATGAGGTAGCGGGCGGCGGGCGAGGGGCGGTTCGGCTGGCTGGCCATGCGGCGGGCTCCGTTGGAAGGGCGCACATCATAAGGCGCCGGCGGCGACGCTTGCAGCCGCACCGGTAGAATGCGCGCCCATGGACGCATTCCTGCAGGAACGGTTTGCCGGCATCGACCGGCTGTACGGCGTGGGCGCGGCGCAATGGCTGGCCGGGCGCCGGGTGGCGGTGGTCGGGCTCGGCGGGGTGGGCTCGTGGCTGGTCGAAGCGCTGGCGCGCTCGGCGGTGGGCACCCTGGTGCTGGTCGACGCCGACGACCTGTGCGTGTCCAACACCAACCGCCAGCTGCCGGCGCTGGAGGGCCAGTACGGCCGCGGCAAGGCCCAGGTCCTGGCCGAGCGCTGCCGCGCGATCAATCCGCGGGTGGAGGCGCGCCCGGTGGCGCAGTTCCTCACCGCAGGCAACCTGGAAAGCCTGTTGGGCGAGGGCTTCGACCTGGTGGTCGACGCCTGTGACAGCTTCCGCACCAAGGTCGAGGCGATCGCCTGGTGCCGGCGGCGCAAGCAGCCGGTGCTGACGGTCGGTTCGGCCGGCGGCCGAACCGACCCGACCCTGGTGCGGG
>NZ_ALIP01000051.1:0-2857 GCF_000283075.1 Pseudoxanthomonas sp. GW2 | reverse complement strand
GCAGGCCTGGCAGGTCCGCTGGCGCGGACCGCTGGCGGTGGTGGAGCTGGTCGACGACGATGGCCGCCGCTGGCGCCTGGCGTGGTGGCCGGACACCCTGCCTCCGGTGGCGCGGCGTGAACTGCGACTGGCCACGCGGCGCGGCCGCGCTTCGCTGTACACCTCGCCGGTGGCACCATAACCGCCCCAAGCGCCGGGTTCCCGGCAGCGGACATCCCTGATCCATGTTCAGACCGGTCCCCGTCGCCATCGGGTTGCGCTACCTGCGCGCCAAACGCCGCAACGCCTTCATTTCCTTCATCTCGCTGGCCTCGATCATCGGCATCGCCCTGGGCGTCATGGTGCTGATCACCACCATGGCGGTGATGAGCGGCTTCCAGAAGGAGATCCGCGACCGCCTGCTGCAGTTCGCCGCCCATGCCACCGTGTCGGCCAGCGGCGAGCCGATGCTGGAGTGGCGGGAGGCGCTGGAGGTGGCCGGGCGCGACCCGCGCGTGGCCGGCGCCGCGCCGTACGTGGAGACCGAGGCCCTGCTGTCCGGGCCGCGCCGGCAGCCGGCGATGGTGCGCGGGGTGGAGCCGGCGCTGGAGGAGCAGGTGTCGGAGGTCGCGCGCAAGATCAAGCGCGGCGACGCCGCCTCGCTGCAGCCGGGCTCGTTCAACATCCTGCTGGGCCAGGAGCTGGCGCTGTGGCTGGGCGTGGACGTGGGCGACACCGTGCTGGTGATGCTGCCGGAGTTCCAGGGCTCGCCGATGGGCGCGATGCCGCGCTACAAGCGCTTCACCGTCAGCGGCGTGTTCGAGGCCGGCTACAACGACATCGACCGCGGCCTGGCCATGGTGCACATGGACGACCTGCAGCGTGTGCTGCGGGTGGAGGGGGTTACCGGCGTGCGCCTGAAGCTGCACGACCTCAACCGCTCCTACGAGGTGGCGCGCGACCTGGCGCTGCAGCTGCCGGGCTTCTACCGGGTCAGCGACTGGACCCAGGAGAACGCCAACCTGTACCAGTCGCTGAAGATGGAAAAGACGGTGATGGGCATCCTGTTGTCGCTGATCATCCTGATGGGCGCCTTCACCCTGGTGAACTCGCAGGTGATGTTGGTCACCGACAAGCAGGCCGACATCGCCATCCTGCGCACCCTGGGCCTGACCCCGGGCGGGGTGATGCAGGTGTTCATGGTGCAGGGCACGCTGATCGGCATCGTCGGCACCGTGCTGGGCTTCGTCGGCGGCGTGGCCCTGACCTGGAACCTGGAGCGCATCCTCGACGCGATCGAGGCGCTGTTCGACATCACCCTGCTGCCCGAAGACGTCTACTACATCACCGGCCTGCCCACCGACATGCAGACCGGCGACGTGGCCGCGACCGTGGTGGTGGCGTTGCTGATGAGCTTCCTGGCCACGCTTTACCCGGCCTGGCGCGCGGCCCGGACCCAGCCGGCGGAGGCGCTGCGCTATGAATGACCCGATCCTGCATGCCGGCGAGGCGCTGCGCGCCGAGGGCCTGGGCAAGACCTACGCCGAAGGCAAGCTGCGCACCCACGTGTTCGACGGCCTGGACCTGCGCGTGGCCGCGGGCGAGACGGTGGCCATCGTCGGCGCCTCCGGTGCCGGCAAGAGCACCCTGCTGCACCTGCTGGGTGGGCTGGACACGCCCACCGCCGGCGAGGTCTACGTGGCCGGGCAGAAGATGTCGGCGCTGTCGGATGCCGCCCGCGGCCGCCTGCGCAACCGCGCCCTGGGCTTCGTCTACCAGTTCCACCACCTGCTGCCGGAGTTCACCGCGCTGGAGAACGTGATGATGCCGGTGCGGCTGTCCGGCGGCGATCCGGCCGAGGCCAGCCGCCGCGCCGCCGAGCTGCTGCAGGCGGTGGGACTTGGCAAGCGCCTGGGACACAAGCCCGGCGAGCTGTCCGGCGGCGAGCGCCAGCGCGCCGCGGTGGCGCGGGCCCTGGTCAACCGCCCGGCCTGCGTGCTCGGCGACGAGCCCACCGGCAACCTCGACGAGAAGACCGCGGCCACGGTGTTCGACCTGATGCTCGACCTCAACCGTGCCCAGCGCACCAGCCTGGTCCTGGTCACCCACGACCGGCGCCTGGCCGCGCGCCTGGACCGGGTGCTGGAACTGCACGAAGGCCGCCTGCGCGAGTTGCCGCCGGCGGCCTGAGGCCGCGCTCAGCGGGAGGCCTGGTCGCGGTCGCCGCCGGCATGGCGGTCCACGTGCCCCAGGTCGCGGCCGGGGGCGATGCGGTCGCGCACCCGCTGCTTGAGCTCGGCGATCTCCGGGAAACCGCCGTCCTCGGCGCGCGACCAGATGCGCTCACCGTCGGCGTAGACCTCGAACACGCCCCCGGTGCCCGGCACCAGCGACAGCCGTGCCAGCTCGTTCTGGAAGGTGCCCAGCAGTTCCTGCGCCATCCAGGCCGCGCGCAGCAGCCAGCGGCAGCGGGTGCAGTAGTGGATCTCGACGTGGTGGTCCAAGGCGGTGCTCCGGCCGGGTCCGGCAGTATCGCGCGGCCGGGTGCGCGACCCAACCGCCCCGGCGCCGGGTAATTCCTACAGCGCAATCGCGCGTCGGCTGATGGACGCGTGCCGCCGGCCAGCTAGGCTGGCCGGGTGGCCGTGGTGCGGGAACGGGCATGGATGCAGCGGCGGACGAATCCCGATGGAGCGGGGCGACGGCGGAGGCGGGCCCCGGCGCCGTGCCAGCATGCCCGCGCGTGCCGCCCCCGGCCGGGCTGGCCTGCGCGGCGGCGCTGCTGGGTGGGGTCACTGCCTGCCTGTTCCTGCCGGCCTTGCCACCGGCGCCGCTGTGCTGGCTGGCGGCCCTGGCCGGCGCGGCGGCCTGGGCCTGG
>NZ_ALIP01000050.1:0-5721 GCF_000283075.1 Pseudoxanthomonas sp. GW2 | reverse complement strand
GGCGGCGGGCCGAACCGCCCGCCGCCGCAGCCGGCCGGTCCGTCCGGCCAAGCACCCCCGACTACCCGCAAGAGGCGCCCGCAGCATGAGCATGATTCCGACCAAAGCCCTGAACCTGGTCCCGATGGTGGTCGAGCAGACCAGCCGCGGTGAGCGCGCCTACGATATCTACTCGCGCCTGCTGAAGGAACGGGTGATCTTCCTGGTCGGCCCGGTCGAGGACCACGTGGCCAACGTGATCATCGCCCAGATGCTGTTCCTGGAGGCCGAGAACCCCGAGAAGGACATCAGCCTGTACATCAACTCGCCCGGCGGCCTGGTGACCGCGGGCATGGCGATCTACGACACCATGCAGTACATCAAGCCGGACGTGAGCACCATCTGCGTCGGCCAGGCCGCCTCCATGGGCGCGGTGCTGCTGGCGGCCGGCGCCCCGGGCAAGCGCTACGCGCTGCCCAACTCGCGGGTGATGATCCACCAGCCCCTGGGCGGCTTCCAGGGCCAGGCCACGGACATCGACATCCACGCGCGCGAGATCCTGAGCATGCGCGCCAGGCTGAACGAGATCCTCGCCCACCACACCGGCCAGAGCATCGAGACCATCGCCCGCGACACCGAGCGCGACAACTTCAAGGGCGCCGCCGAGGCCAAGGCCTACGGCCTGGTCGACGAGGTCCTGGAGCGCCGCCCCGAGGACTCCATCCAGGCCGGCTGACCGGCCCCGGGCCCCGGGCGCGTCCCCCGACGCCCCCGGGCTCCCCCCCCGAGACCCCAGGTCCGGCGCGCTTCTGGCGCGGTTCCGGCCCTGTGCTATTCTCGCCCCCAACCCGCCCCGGCGGGACGCAATACTGGAAAAGCACAAGCATGAGCGAAGACCGGCAAGGCCGTACCGGCGATGGCAACAAGATCCTCTACTGCTCTTTCTGCGGGAAGAGCCAGCACGAGGTGCGCAAGCTGATCGCCGGCCCCAGCGTGTTCATCTGCGATGAATGCGTGGAGCTCTGCAACGACATCATCCGCGAGGAACTCGAGGAGAAGGCGCAGTCGGCGCGCAGCTCGCTGCCCAAGCCGCGCGAGATCCTCGAGGTGCTGGACCAGTACGTGATCGGCCAGCATCGGGCGAAGAAGACCCTCGCGGTGGCCGTCTACAACCACTACAAGCGCATCGAGAGCCGCCAGCGCAACGAGGACGTCGAGCTGGCCAAGTCGAACATCCTGCTGGTCGGCCCGACCGGTTCGGGCAAGACCCTGCTGGCCGAGACCCTGGCGCGGCTGCTCAACGTGCCGTTCACGATCGCCGACGCGACCACGCTCACCGAGGCCGGCTACGTCGGCGAGGACGTGGAGAACATCATCCAGAAGCTGCTGCAGAAGTGCGACTACGACGTCGAGAAGGCGCAGCAGGGCATCGTCTACATCGACGAGATCGACAAGATCTCGCGCAAGAGCGAGAACCCGTCGATCACCCGCGACGTGTCCGGCGAAGGCGTGCAGCAGGCGCTGCTGAAGCTGATCGAGGGCACCGTGGCCTCGGTCCCGCCGCAGGGCGGGCGCAAGCACCCGCAGCAGGAATTCCTGCAGGTCGATACCAAGAACATCCTGTTCATCGTCGGCGGCGCGTTCGCCGGCCTGGACAAGATCATCCAGCAGCGCAGCAGCGAGGCTGGCGGCATCGGCTTCGGCGCCAAGGTCAAGAGCACCAAGGTCAAGGCCGACACCGGCAAGCTGCTGGCCGAGGTCGAGCCGGAGGACCTGATCAAGTTCGGCCTGATCCCCGAGTTCGTCGGCCGCCTGCCGGTGGTGGCGACCCTGGAGGAGCTGGACGAGGCCGCCCTGGTCAAGATCCTGACCGAGCCGAAGAACGCCATCACCAAGCAGTTCAAGAAGCTGTTCGAGATGGAAGGCGTGGAGCTGGAGTTCCGCCCGGACGCCCTGACCGCGATCGCGCGCAAGGCGCTCAAGCGCAAGACCGGCGCCCGTGGCCTGCGCACCATCGTCGAGTCGGTGCTGCTGGACACCATGTACGAGCTGCCGTCCATGGAGAACGTCAGCAAGGTGGTGGTGGACGAGTCGGTGATCGAGCACAAGACCGAGCCGTACCTGATCTACCAGACCCCGCCGGCGGCCTCGCCGAAGGTGGCTTCGGCCGACTGACGGCCGGCCTCCAGCGCCCGCGGCAACCCGGCCCCCGCCACCCCGTGGCGGGGGCTTTGTTTTCCCAAGTGCTTGATCCGGAAGGCGATCTTGCGTGCATCTTGCATCGCTTCCGGCCTGCCCCCATAACGGGGGCAGGCGGCCCGCCGGCCGCCGCCAATGTTTCCCGGAGCTTCCATGTCCCGCACCCGATCCGACGCCCTCGAACTGCCCGTCCTGCCGCTGCGCGACGTGGTGGTGTTCCCGCACATGGTCATCCCGCTGTTCGTGGGCCGGGACAAGTCCATGCGCGCCCTTGAGCAGGCGATGGAAGGCGACAAGCAGATCCTGCTGGTCGCGCAGAAGTCGGCCGAGACCGACGACCCGCAGGCGGCCGACCTCTACACCGTCGGCACCCTGGCCACCGTGCTGCAGCTGCTGAAGCTTCCCGACGGCACCATCAAGGTCCTGGTCGAGGGCACCGCGCGCGTGCAGGTGGGCGACATCGCCGAGCGCGACGGCGCCCTGCACGGGCGCGGCACCGTGGTCGAGCCGGGCACCAGCCGCGACCCGCGCGAGATCGAGGCGGTGGCGCGCACCCTGACCAGCCTGTTCGAGCAGTACGTCAAGACCAACCGCAAGCTGCCGCCGGAGCTGCTGCAGACCCTGTCCGGGATCGAGGAGCCCGGCCGCCTGGCCGACACCATCTCGGCCCACATCGGCGTGCGCCTGGCCGACAAGCAGCGCCTGCTGGAGACCTTCGACACCGGCGACCGCCTGGAGCTGCTGGTCGGCCTGGTCGAGGGCGAGATCGACGTGCAGCAGATGGAGAAGCGCATCCGCGGCCGGGTGAAGTCGCAGATGGAGCGCAGCCAGCGCGAGTACTACCTCAACGAGCAGATGAAGGCGATCCAGAAGGAGCTGGGCGACCTGGACGACTCGCCGGGGGAGATGGAGGAGCTGGCGCGCAAGATCGCCGAGGCCGGCATGCCCAAGGCCATCGAGGCCAAGGCCAAGAGCGAGCTGAACAAGCTCAAGCAGATGTCGCCGATGTCGGCCGAGGCCGCGGTGGTGCGCAACTACCTCGACTGGCTGCTGGGCGTGCCGTGGACGAAGCGCAGCAAGGTGCGCAAGGACCTCAAGGCCGCGCAGGACACCCTGGACGCCGACCACTACGGCCTGGAGAAGGTCAAGGAGCGGATCCTGGAGTACCTGGCGGTGCAGTCGCGGGTCAAGCAGATGAAGGGCCCGATCCTGTGCCTGGTCGGCCCGCCGGGCGTGGGCAAGACCTCGCTGGGCCAGTCCATCGCCAAGGCCACCAACCGCAAGTTCGTGCGCATGAGCCTGGGCGGCGTGCGCGACGAGGCCGAGATCCGCGGCCACCGCCGCACCTACGTCGGTTCGATGCCGGGCCGCATCGTGCAGAACCTCAACAAGGTCGGCACCAAGAATCCGCTGTTCGTGCTCGACGAGATCGACAAGATGTCGATGGACTTCCGCGGCGACCCGTCGTCGGCGCTGCTGGAGGTGCTGGACCCGGAGCAGAACCACAGCTTCAACGACCACTACCTGGAGGTCGACCTGGACCTGTCCGAGGTGATGTTCGTGGCGACCTCCAATTCGCTGAACATCCCCGGCCCGCTGCTCGACCGCATGGAGGTCATCCGCATCCCGGGCTACACCGAGGACGAGAAGCTGAGCATCGCCACCCGCTACCTGGTGCCGAAGCAGCAGAAGGCCAACGGCCTCAAGCCCGAGGAGCTGTCGATCGCCGAGGACGCGATCCGCGACATCGTGCGCTACTACACGCGCGAGTCCGGCGTGCGCAACCTGGAGCGCGAGATCGCCAAGATCTGCCGCAAGGTGGTCAAGGAGATCGCGCTCAAGGGCCCGGAGCCGGCGAAGAAGAAGCCCGCGCGCAAGGCCGCCGGCAAGCGCAAGGGCGCGCTGGTGCAGGTCACCGCGGCCAACCTGGACAAGTACCTGGGCGTGCGCCGCTTCGACTTCGGCCGCGCCGAGGAGCAGAACGAGATCGGCCTGGTCACCGGCCTGGCCTGGACCGAGGTGGGCGGCGACCTGCTGCAGATCGAGGCCACCCTGGTCCCGGGCAAGGGCCAGCTGATCCTCACCGGCCAGCTGGGCGACGTCATGAAGGAATCCGCCTCGGCGGCCCTGTCGGTGGTGCGCGCGCGCGCCGAGCGGCTGGGCATCGAGGTCGACTTCCTGCAGAAGCACGACGTGCACCTGCACGTGCCCGACGGCGCCACCCCGAAGGACGGCCCCAGCGCCGGCATCGCCATGGTCACCGCGCTGGTATCGACCCTGACCAAGGTGCCGGTGCGCGCGGACATCGCCATGACCGGCGAGATCACCCTGCGCGGCAAGGTCACCGCGATCGGCGGCCTGAAGGAGAAGCTGCTGGCCGCGCTGCGCGGCGGCATCCGCACGGTGATCATCCCCGAGGAGAACCGCAAGGACCTGGCCGACATCCCGGCCAACGTCACCGAGGGGCTGAAGATCGTGCCGGTGAAGTGGATCGACGAGGTCCTGGACCTGGCCCTGGAGCGGCCGCTGGCCCCGGCCGGCGCGAAGGTGGCCGTGCGCGGCGGCGGCCGCAGCGGTGGCCGCCGGCAGCGCCCGGTGGCCGACCGGGCCGACGTAAAGCACTGAAAAGTCCGCGGCCGCGCGCCGCGCGAATCCGACAGGCGGGCATGAAAAGCCCGCCAGTGCTGCATTTCCGGCTTGCGGCCCTTGGGGGCGCCCTGTATAACGGGCGCACCCGCACTGGCCACGCCCAGTCCGCGGAACCAGACCTGCCGGCACGCTCCACGGACGCGACCCGGTCACACATCTCGCGGCAAGACCGCACAGGGAGTAAATACGAATGAACAAAACCGATCTGATCGACGCCGTCGCCAGCGAAGCCGAAATCACCAAGGCCGAGGCCGCGCGCGCGGTCGACGCGGTGATCAACTCGGTCACCAAGGCGCTGAAGAAGGGCGACGCCGTCACCCTGGTCGGCTTCGGCACCTTCCAGGTGCGCAAGCGCGCTGCCCGCACCGGTCGCAACCCGAAGACCGGCGAGACCATCAAGATCAAGGCCTCGAAGAATCCGGCGTTCAAGGCTGGCAAGGCGCTGAAGGACGCTGTAAACTAACCGGCCCGCTTCCGAAGCGGGCTTGCCTGACCCGGGTGCTTAGCTCAGCGGTAGAGCGTCGCCCTTACAAGGCGAGGGTCGGGGGTTCGAAACCCTCAGCACCCACCAGCTTCGGAATGCAAAAAAATTTGTAAGACGGTCTTCTCAAACCTGAAAACTTGTCTTACAATGGCTGTCTCAGCGCGGAGTGGTAGTTCAGTCGGTTAGAATGCTGGCCTGTCACGCCGGAGGTCGCGGGTTCGAGTCCCGTCCACTCCGCCACTTATCTGGAAAGCCCCCGGGAAACCGGGGGCTTTCTTTTTGTCCGCGCCTCGCGCGGCAAATGCGCATGCGTAGCGGCCTTGCCTGCTCCACGGCAGGCTTCCCGCGCAGGCGCCGGACCGGGCGTGCGCCACACGGCCATGCCCGGAAACGCGCCGGCCGGGGAGCGC
>NZ_ALIP01000049.1:0-12088 GCF_000283075.1 Pseudoxanthomonas sp. GW2 | reverse complement strand
CTGCCCCGCCGCGTCCAGCGGCGCGCACCCGGCGCCGCCCTCGCTGCAGGAGGCAGGCTGCGGGGCGCCGTCCAGCGGTTCCAGCCCGTCCGGCAGCTTGCCCAGCAGCCAGGCGTCGAAGATCTTGCGCGCGATCGGCGCGGCGGTGCTGCCGCCGTAGCCGCCGCCCTCCACCGCCACCGCCACCGCGATCTGCGGGTCCTCGGCCGGGGCGAAGCCGATGAACAGCGCGCGGTGGCGCAGGTGCATGGGCAGGCTGCGCGGGTCGACCGCGCTGGTGCCGCGGCGGCTGACCACCTGCGCGGTGCCGGTCTTGCCGGCGATCCGGTACGGCGCGCCGACGCCGATCGCGCGCGCGGTGCCGCCGGGGCCGTGCACGGTCATCTCCATGCCCTCGCGCACCACCCGGAGGTTGTCCGGGCGCTCGCTGATCCGCTCCGGCTCGCCGCCGGGCAGCGGCGCCCACGGCGCGTCGAAGCGGTCGCGGCGCGCCTCCACCAGGCGCGGACGGCGTAGCCGGCCCTCGTCGGCCAGGGCACCGGTGGCGCGCACCATCTGCAGCGGGGTGACCTTCCAGTCGCCCTGGCCGATGGAGATGTTCACGGTGTCGCCGGGATACCAGCGCTCCTTGCGCTGCTTCATCTTCCACGCCGGGGTGGGCAGGATGCCCGAGCTCTCGCCGACCAGGTCGATGCCCGAGGGCTGGCCGAAGCCGTAGCGCACCAGGAAGCGCTCGATCCGCTCGATGCCCATGTCCAGCGCCAGCTGGTAGTAGTACGTGTTGACCGAATCGGCGATCGACTTGCGCGCATCGGTCCAGCCATGGCCGCCGCGGTGCGAATCGCCCCAGCCACGGCTGGTGCCGGGCAGGTAGAACATGCCGGTAGAAAGCGTGCGGTCCTCGGGCCGGCGCACGCCGCTGTCCAGGCCGGCCAGGGCCAGGAACGGCTTGAGCGTCGACCCGGGGGCCACGCCGCCCAGCACCGCGCGGTTGAACTGCGGGCGCGAGGGGTTGTCCATCAGCGCGCGGTAGTCGGCGTGGGAGATGCCGTTGACGAACAGGTTGGGGTCGTACGACGGCAGGCTCACCAGCGCCAGGATCTCGCCGGTGCGCGGATCCATCGCCACCGCCGTGCCCTCCAGGTCGCCGAACGCGGCCACGGTGGCGCGCTGCAGCTCGGCGTCGATCGACAGGCGCAGGTCCGCGCCCGGACGCGCCGGCACCCGGCCCACGGTGCGCAGGGCGCGGCCCTGGACGTTGGTCTCGATCTGCTCGTAGCCGACCTTGCCGCGCAGCACGTCCTCGTAGGCGCGCTCGATCCCGGTCTTGCCGATGTGGGTCAGCGCGCTGCCGCCCTCGCCCAGCGTCTCCAGGTCCTTCTCGTCGATCCGGCCGACGTAGCCGATCACGTGCGCGAACAGCTCGCCGTAGGGGTAGTGCCGGGTCAGGTACGGCTCCATCTCCACGCCCGGGAAGCGCCAGCGGTTGACCGCGAACGCGGCCATCTCCTCGTCGGTGAGGCGCAGCTTCAGGGTGATCGGCCGGAAGCCGCGCCCGGCCTTGCGCTCGCGGCGGAAGCGCTCGATGTCGTCCTCGTCCAGCCGGATCAGCCGGCCGAGCTCGGCCAGCAGCTTCTCGGTGTCGCCGGCCTTGTCCGGGACCACGTCCAGGCGGAAGGCGGGCACGTTCTCGGCCAGCAGCCGGCCCTGGCGGTCGTAGATCATGCCGCGCGCGGGCACCACCGGCCGCGGGCGGATGCGGTTGGCCTCCGAGCGGGTGGCGTAGTCGTCGTGCTGCAGCACCTGCAGGCGGAAATACCAGGCCGCCAGCCCGCCCAGGGCCAGCGCCACGGCGAGGAAGCCGAGCGCGGCGCGGCGCCGGAACTGCTCGGCCTCGGCGTGCGGATTCTTGCTCGCGCGGCGGCTGCCCATGCGATGGCCTCAGTCCCGGCGGCCCAGGCGCAGGGCGTCCAGCAGCAGGAACAGCGGCGGCCACAGCGCCAGGCCCAGCAGCGGCGCCCACCAGTATTCCCATGGCAGCAGCGGCTGCCCCAGGGCCAGGTTCACCGCCGCGTCGACGATGCGGTCGTTGAGCAGCAGCGCGCCGATCGCCAGCGCCTGCTGCGACAGCGGGAAGAAACGCAGCCGGGCGCGGAAGCGCTGCAGGATGAAGGCCATGATCACCAGCCGCAGGGCCTGCTCGCCGAGCAGGCTGCCGTAGGCCAGGTCGGCGACCAGGCCGCAGGCGAAGGCCAGGCCCAGGCCGGCGCGCGAGGGCGTCTCGATCACCCAGTAGGCCAGCACCAGGGCCAGCCAGTACGGCCGCAGCGGCTGCAGCTGCGCGTGCAGCGGCAGCAGGCCCAGCAGCAGCGCCAGCAGCAGGCTCAGCGGCAGCAGCCAGCCACCGAGGCGGTCGCGGGCGCTCATCGGGTCGCCTCCTGCGGAGGCTGTGATTCGTTATTGGGGATTGGTGATTCGGAAGAGCCGGCGGCCGGCTCCCCTTGCGCGGCCGGATCCTCGGCCTCGCCGGGCTCGCCGGGGACGGGAGGGAGCGGCAGGTCGGGAGCGGCGCCGGGGCGCAGGAGCAGGACGTCGCGGCCGCGATCCAGCTGCGCGGCCGGCCTCAGCGCGCCGACCAGGAAGGCCTGGCTGTCGTCCGGGTGCAGGGCGGTGATGGTGGCCACCGGGAAACCCGGCGGGAAGCGCCCGCCCAGGCCGGAGGTGACCAGCTGGTCGCCAACCTGCACGTCCTGGTTGAGCGGGATGTCGCGCAGCTCCAGGCGGTCGCCGCGGCCGTACACGATCAGGCGCACGCCGTTGCGCGCCACCATCACCGGCACCGCGTGGTCCGGGTCGGTCAGCAGCAGCACGGTGGACTGGGTCGGGGTGGTCTCGATCACCTGGCCGAGCAGGCCGCCGGCGTCGATCACCGCCTGCCCGCGCTGCACGCCCTGGCGGCTGCCGGCACGCAGCACCAGGCGCTGGCGCGAGGGCTCCAGGTCGATGTCCAGGATCGGCACCAGCTGCACGTCCAGGCCGCGCCGCTCGACCACGCCCAGCAGTTCGCGCAGCTGGGCGTTGTCGACCGCGGCGTTGCGCAGCCGGGTCAGGCGCGCATTGGCCACCAGCAGCTCGTTGCGCAGGCGCCGGTTCTCCTCGACCAGGCTGGCGTGCGAGGCCAGGCCGTCGCGCAGCGCGCCGCGGACCGTCCCCGGCAGGCCGGCGATGCTGCGCAGCGGCTGCACCAGCACCGTGGCCTGGGTGCGCACCCACGACAGCCAGCCGCCGCGGTGGTCCAGCACCAGCAGGGTCACGGCCAGGGCGAGGTAGGCCAGCAGCCGCAGGGGACCGGATTCACCGGGGCGCGCAGCGTGTGGGGAACCGGCGTAGGACGACACGGACGGTGATCAGTCGGGGCAGCGCGGCGGAGATGGGAGTATGGCGGCAGCGTCCGCCGCTGGCGAACGCCGCCCCGGCGCGGGGCGGCGCGGAGAGCGCGGGTCAGTCCGGCGCGAAGAACTCGTTGCCGTGCATGTCGACCAGCTCCAGCGCGCGGCCGCCACCGCGGGCCACGCAGGTCAGCGGGTCGTCGGC
Organism: Pseudoxanthomonas sp. GW2; assembly: GCF_000283075.1. Lineage (NCBI taxonomy): Bacteria > Pseudomonadati > Pseudomonadota > Gammaproteobacteria > Lysobacterales > Lysobacteraceae > Pseudoxanthomonas > Pseudoxanthomonas sp. GW2. Next base: position 8,494 of record NZ_ALIP01000049.1, on the reverse strand, counting down.
GACCTGCACGTGCAGGCCGGTCTCCTCGGAGATCAGCTTGTCCAGGTCGGCCAGCAGGGCGCCGCCGCCGGTCAGCACGATGCCGCGCTCGGCCACGTCCGCGCCCAGTTCCGGCGGGGTCTGCTCCAGCGCCAGCTTGACCGCCGAGACGATGCCCGACAGCGGCTCGTGCAGCGCCTCCAGCACCTCGTTGGAGTTGATCTTGATCATCTTCGGCACGCCCTCGGCGAGGTTGCGGCCGGTGATCTCCATCTCCTTGGCCTCGGCCTGCGGATAGGCGCAACCCAGCTCCATCTTGATCCGCTCGGCGGTCACCTCGCCGATCAGCATGCCGTGGTTGCGGCGCACGTAGTTGGTGATCGCCTCGTCGAAGCGGTCGCCGCCGATGCGCACCGAAGCCGAATACACGATGCCGTTGAGCGAGATCACGGCGACCTCGGTGGTACCGCCGCCGATGTCGATGACCATCGAGCCGCGCGCCTCGGACACCGGCATGCCGGCGCCGATCGCCGCGGCCATCGGCTCCTCGATCAGGTAGACGTCGCGGGCGCCGGCCTCCTCGGCCGATTCCTTGATCGCGCGGCGCTCGACCTGGGTGGAGCCGGCCGGCACGCACACCAGCACGCGCGGGCTCGGACGCAGGACCCGGGCCTTGTGCACCTTCTTGATGAAGTGCTTGAGCATGGCCTCGGTGTAGGTGAAGTCGGCGATCACGCCATCCTTCATCGGCCGGATGGTGGTGATGTTGCCCGGGGTGCGGCCCAGCATCTGCTTGGCCTCCGCGCCCACCGCCGCGACCGAGCGGGTGCCGCCGATCGCGCGGTCCTGGCGCACCGCCACCACCGAAGGCTCGTTCAGCACGATGCCCTGCCCGCGGACATAGATCAGGGTATTGGCCGTGCCCAGGTCGATGGACAGGTCGTTGGAGAACATGCCGCGGAGCTTCTTGAACATCGAGGGGCGGTCCTGGGGTTTCCGGGTAGGAAAGGAGGCGGGGCGTGGCGGAACCGGCGAGGTGCCGGTGCTTGCGCGGTCGGCGCCAGGAGGCGCGCCGATGGCGAAATTTTGGACAGCAAAAACAGGTCGGCTAGCCTAGCAACGGGGCCGGTCGCGGGCAAGGAATTCCGCGGTAATCCGCGGGTTTGGACGCATCCGGGGCGCCGCCGGCGGCGCCCGCCCCGAGGCCCGGGCTGGCCGCGCGGGGGCGCAGCCGGTAACCTTTGCGCCGCGGCGCAAGGCCGCAGCCCCTGTCACGCGCGCCGCGCGCGCCCGAGTCCCAAGCCGATGTCCACCCTGATCTGTGGTTCCCTCGCCTACGACACCATCATGGTGTTCCCGGACCAGTTCAAGAACCACATCCTGCCGGACAAGGTGCACATCCTGAACGTCTCCTTCCTGGTCCCGCGCATGCGCCGGGAGTTCGGTGGCTGCGCCGGCAACATCGCCTACAACCTCCACCTGCTCGGCGGCAAGCCGGTGCCGATGGGCACCGTTGGCGGCGATTTCGGCCCTTATCGCGAGCATTTCGAGTCCCTTGGCATCGACCTGTCGCAGGTCAAGGTGATCGAGGAGCTGTTCACCCCGCAGGCCTTCATCACCACCGACCACGACAACAACCAGATCACCGCCTTCCACCCGGGCGCGATGATGCGTTCGCACGAGAACCACGTGAAGGACGTGCCGGGGATCACCCTGGGCCTGGTCGGCCCGGACGGCCGCGAGGGCATGTTGCAGAACGCCGCCGAGTTCCACGAGATGGGCGTGCCGTTCATCTTCGACCCGGGCCAGGCCATGCCGCTGTTCAACGGCCAGGAGCTGCGCCAGTTCATCGAGCTGGCCGACTACGTGGTGGTCAACGACTACGAGTCCAACCTGCTGCAGGAGCGCACCGGCTGGACCGACCGCGAGATCGTCTCGCGGGTGAAGGCCTACATCACCACCCAGGGCCCGCGTGGCGCCCTAGTGCATACCCCGGAGAAGACCTACGAGGTGCCGCCGGCGCACGAGCGCCGGGTGGTCGATCCGACCGGCTGCGGCGACGCCTTCCGCGCCGGCCTGATCTTCGGCATCGAGCAGGGCTACGACTGGCTGACCATCGGCCGCATGGGCAACCTGATGGGGGCGCTCAAGGTCGAGCACCCCGGCACCCAGAACCAGCGCTTCGACTTCGCCGAGTTCAACGAGCACTTCCGCCAGCAGTTCGGCTACAGCCTCGAGTAAGGCGGCCCGCGCCGCCGGGCAGGCGCCCGGCACCGCCGTCGCCGCGGGCCAGGCCAGCCCGCGCCTTCGCTTTCAGCCTTCCGCCGGCGGGCTTGCCGCCGCGGGCGCCGCCCTGGCCGCCTGCTCCAGCCAGGCCGGCAGATCGCGCCGGCGCACGCCCTGGCGGCGGGCCAGGGCCAGCTGCTCCAGCATCCACTGCCGCCGCGCCGGGTCCTCGCCGGCCAGCGACAGCGCCAGGTCGCGGTCCATCCAGCGCCGCACCAGCACGAACAGGACCACGTGCAGGGCGATGGCCAGCACGCTGACCACCGCCACGACCACGTAGTCCAGGTTCGGCATGGCGGCGTCAGTCCCAGCCCGGCATCTGGCTGCCGTCCAGGCCGCCGGTCTCGAACACCGCGGTGCGGCTGCCGCCGGCCTTTACCGGGAAGCTGATCTCCAGCCGCCGCGCCTGGCGCATGCGCTTCCACAGCCCGCGGTAGTCCTCGATGAACATGGCGATGGCCTCGTCGGTTTTCGGGCGCCAAGCCGACATCGGCCGCGCCGCGGCATCGTCGAACTTCACCTGGACCTTGCAGCCGCCGTAGCAGTCGAAGTCGCCGCCCTCCAGCACCAGGTAGGCGCTGCGCTTCCACTCGGGATGGTCGCGGATCACCAGCTGCACCGCGGCCGGCCGGCTGCCGCCGGTGTCCACCGGCTCCTGGCTGAGGATCGCCGCGGTGCGCTGTTCGCCCCTGCCGGCCGGCACCCGGGCGTAGTTCCACAGGCTGGCCAGGCGGCGCTGCTCGCGCGCCTCCTCGGCGCGCGCCTTGACCTCCTCCAGCCCGGGGCCGATGGCCGCGGCGGCCTCGCTGTCCGGGTACTGGTCCAGCAGGGCCACGCCGTGGACCCGCGCCAGTTCCCAGTTGCGGTCGGCCACCGCCGCCTCGTACTGGCGCTGCAGTTCCGCCGCGGCACGGGCCCGGGCCTCGGCCTCGGCGGCCAGCTGCGCCTGGCGCTGGGCCTCGCGGTCGGTGCAGGCGCTGGCGCCGGCCAGGGTGGCGGCCAGCAGCAGGGCCAGGGACAGTCGCGGACGGATCGGCTGCATGTCTTGCTTCCTCGGGCGGGCGCGCCGGGTGGGCCGGCGCGCCCGGGGTCTTACTGCTTCGCGCCTTCGGCGCGGGCCAGGATCGCCTCCACCGAGGCGGTGGTGATCGGGTGGTAGCCGGGCCTGGCGCGCTCGAACACCTCGCGGGCGAAGGCCAGGCCGTCCGGCGTCTTCACCAGCTCCAGGTACACCGGCAGGATCAGCTTGCGCCGGCCGACCCGCTGGATGAACTCGCCGGCCGCCGGGCGCGCCTCGAGGTAGCCGCTGCGCAGGGCCAGCGGATACCAGCGCATGGCGATCTCGCCGTTCGGGGTGCCGGTGAAGCGGTAGGCCTTGTCCAGCTGCGCCAGCCGCGCGGGCTCGAGGCTCTGGCCCATGCCTTCCAGGAAGCGCACCCAGGCCTGGGTGCCCCAGTCGGCGGTCACCTGCGGGCTGGGCAGCTCGCCGCTGCCGAGCCAGGCGATGCGCGCGCTGTCCACGCTGGCGAAGGTGCGCGCCTGCGCCGGGGTGGCGAACGCGGGGATGCCGGGCTGGTTGAGCCAGGCGTCCAGCTCTTCCTCGGTCACCGCCATCGGGTTGTCCTTCAGCAGCTTCTCGCGCAGGTAGGCGACGAACTGCTCGCTGTCGGCGCTCTGGAAGGCGTGGTCGTCGAACCAGCCGCGCAGGAAGGGGTCGAACTTCGCGCGGCCCACCCGCTGCTCCAGGAACTGCAGGAACCAGGCGCCCTTGGTGTAGGCCACCTCGCTCAGCGCCTCGTCCGGGTCGCGTGCGGCCAGCGGCGGCAGCACCAGCAGCTGGTCCTGGGCGGCCATGTGCTCCATGTCGGCCTTGACCCCGGCCTGGTCGATCTGGCGCTCCATCTCGGCCAGCTCCTCGCCGTACAGCGCCTCGACGATGCGGCCCTGGACGTAGGTGGTGAAGCCCTCGTTGAGCCAGATGTCCTTCCAGCTGGCGTTGGTGACCAGGTTGCCGGACCAGCTGTGCGCCAGCTCGTGGGCGATCAGCGAGACCAGCGACTTGTCGCCGACGATCACGGTCGGGGTGATGAAGCTCAGGCGCGGGTTCTCCATGCCGCCGAACGGGAACGACAGCGGCAGCACCAGCATGTCGTAGCGCTCCCACCGGTAGGCGCCGTACAGGCCCTCGGTGGCGACGATCATCTGCTCGGTGTCCTCGAACTCCTTCACCGCGCGGTCGACCATGGACGGCTCGGCCCACACGCCGCTGCGCGCGGAGATCGGCTTGAACACCAGGTCGCCGGCGGCGATCGCCAGCAGGTAGGACGGGATCGGCTGCGGCATGGTGAAGCTGTAGTCGCCGTCGCGCACCGCCGCCGGGTCGTTGTCGGCGCTCATCAGCACCATCACGTCCGGGCGGGTGGTGACGTGCGCGCTATAGGTGAAGCGCACGCCCGGGGTGTCCTGCAGCGGCACCCAGCTGCGGGCATGGATCGCCTGCGACTGGCTGAACATGAAGGGCAGCTTGCCGCCCTCGGTCATCGACGGCTCCAGCCACTGCAGGCCGGAAGCCTGCGGCGAGGTGGCGTAGGTGACGCGGATCCTGGCGTTGCGCTGCGGCGCCTGGATGGTCAGCTTGCTGCCGAACACCGGGTCGGCCTCGGCCAGCTCGAACTGCAGCGGGGTCCAGGCGCCGTCGACCTCGCCCTCGACCTTGTCGATGGCCAGGTCGCGGGTGTCCAGCACCAGCTGGGTGGCCTTCGGATCGGCCCACTGCAGGGCGTAGGTGGCGGTGCCCGACAGCTGGCGGGCGTCGAAGTCCAGCTTCAGGTCCAGCGCCAGGTCGGCGATGCGCACCTTGTCCGGCTCGGACCAGGAGCTTTCGTCGTGGCGGCGGGCCGAGGCCTGGGCGGCCTGGGCCGGGCGGGCCTGGGGATTGGCGGGATCGGCCGGACCGGCCTGTTCGCCGGAGCAGCCGCTGGCGGCGGCGGTCATGGCAAGGGTGAGCAGCAGGGCTGGAAAGCGCATGTTCGAGGGTCAAGCGGAAAACAGCGAGTGTACCGCGCGCCCCGCGCCCTGCCCCCTTTCCCAGGCCGGTGGCCCCTGACCCCGGCTGGCGGCCGGCCACCGGCGCAGGCCACGCCACGCCGGGCGCGCCCGCGCCCCGGCCACCCGCCGACGCGCAGGCCGGGCAAGCCGGAAGGACAATCCGGGCCGCCTGGCGGCCCGCGCGCTCAGACCTTGTAGCCGGTATGCACCGCGACGATGCCGGCGCTGAGGTTCACGTAGCCGCAGCGCGACAGCCCGGCCTCTTCCATCATCGCCTTCAGCTGCTCCTGCGGCGGATGCTTGCGGATGCTCTCGGCCAGGTACTGGTAGCTGGCGGCATCGCCGGCGAACAGCTGGCCCAGCCTCGGCAGCACCTTGAACGAGTGGAAGTCGTAGATCGGCCGGAACCACTCGGCCTTCACCTCGGAGAACTCCAGCACCCGCGCCTGGCCACCCACGCGCAGCACGCGCGCGATCTCGCGCAGGGCCGCGTCCTTGTCGGTGACGTTGCGCAGGCCGAAGGCCATGGTCACCAGGTCGAAGCTGCCATCCGGGAACGGCAGCTTCTCGGCGTTGCACTGCACGTACTCCAGGCCCGAGACCAGGCCGCGGTCGGTGAGGCGGTCGCGGCCGACCGAGAGCATACCGGCGTTGATATCGCCCAGCACGATCTGCCCGGTGGCGCCCACGCGCGGCTTGAGCAGCGCGGCGATGTCGCCGGTGCCGCCGGCCAGGTCCAGCACCCGGTCGCCCGGCTTCACCTGGCAGGTGGCGGTGAAGTAGCGCTTCCACGCGCGGTGGATGCCCAGGCTCATCAGGTCGTTCATCAGGTCGTACTTGCGCGCGACCGAGGTGAAGACCTGGCCCACCAGCTTCTGCTTCTCCGTGGCCGGGACGTCCCGGAAGCCGAAGTGGGTGGTGCCGCGTTCGTAGGGGGATTCGCTCATGCGGCAATTATGGCACCACGGGCGTGGAGGCCGCCCGCCGGGCGCGCGGTTCCGGCCAGTTCATAAGCCAAGCTTACAATATGGCTCCCATGGAAACCCACTCCCCCTCCCGCGGCGACGACAGCTTCGGCTTCCTGCTGGTCACCGCCGCCCGCCTGCTGCGCCAGCGCTTCGAGGCCGCCCTGGCCGCGGCCGACCTGGACATGACCCCCGGCGAGGCCCGCACCCTGGTGGTGGCCGACAAGCTCGGCCCGGTGCGCCAGACCGAGCTGGCTGCGGCGCTGTCGATCGAGCCGATGTCGCTGGTCGCCCACCTGGACCGGCTGGAGGCGCGCGGCATGGTCGAGCGCCGGCCCGATCCGGACGACCGCCGCAGCAAGCGCGTGCACCTGGCGCCGAAGGCGCGCCCGGCCCTGCGCCGGATCCTGCGCGTGCTCGGCCAGGCGCGCGAGCAGGCCATGCAGGACTTCGGCCCGGACGAGACCGCGCAGTTCCACGACTACCTGCGGCGGCTGTGCCGCAGCCTTGGCGCCGCGCCCGGGGACGGCAACGGCTGAACCCCGATGGACCCGCGCTACATCCCGCGGCAGTGGCTCCCGCACGAACGCCCGACTTTCCCCGGCTCGCCGTCCACGCCCCACCATCCCACCCTGCGCCGGCTGCAGTTCGCCGGCGTGGGCGTGCTGGTGGCGCTGGCCGGCGGCCTCGGCAACGCCCTGGTCAGCGCCAACCTGCCCTACCTGCAGGGCAACTTCGGCGCCTACGCCTGGGAAATGCAGTGGCTGCCGGCGGCGTTCTTCATGACCAGCATGTCGGCCAACCTGGTGCTGGTGAAGTTCCGCCAGCAGTACGGCCTGCGCCTGTTCACCGAGATCTGCCTGGCGCTGTACGCGGCCATCGCCCTGGCCCACCTGTTCGCCAACGACCTCGGCTCGGCGGTGGCGGTGCGTGCCGCGCATGGCCTGTGCGCCACCGCGCTCAACTCGCTGGGCGTGTACTACATGATCCAGGCCTTCCCGCCCGAGCACCGCCGCAAGGCCCTGGCCATCGCCCTGGGCCTGACCCAGCTGCCGATCCCGCTGGCGCGGATGTTCTCCACCGAGCTGCTGCAGCTGGGCGAATGGCGCGGCCTGCACGTGTTCGAACTGGGCCTGGCGATGGTGGCGCTGGCCGGGGTGCTGGCGGTGAAGCTGCCGCCCGGCGACCGCTACAAGGTGTTCGAGCGGCTGGACCTGGCCACCCTGCTGAGCTTCATCCCCGGCGCCGCGGGCCTGGCCGTGGTCCTGGCCTTCGGCCCGGTGCTGTGGTGGACCGACACCCCCTGGCTGGGCCTGGTGCTGGCCGCCTCGCTGGCCCTGCTGGCGGTGGCCGCGGTGATCGAGCACAACCGCCGCAATCCCATGCTCAACCTGCGCTGGCTGGCCAGCGGCGACCTGCTGCGGCTGACCCTGTCGATCCTGCTGATCCGCGTCTGCCTGTCCGAGCACAGCTTCGGCGCGGTGCCCATGTTCCAGCAGCTGGGCCTGGACAACGCCCAGCTGCAGGTGATGTCGGCGATGGTGGTGGCCGGCTGCCTGTGCGGGATCGCGGCCAGTGCCCTGACCCTGGCGCCGCCGAACTTCCCGCAGCAGCTGATCGCGGCGGTGCTGCTGATCGCCACCAGCGCGTTCATGGACGCGCACGCCACCAGCCAGACCCGGCCGGCACAGATGTACCTCAGCCAGTTCCTGATCGGCTGCGGCAGCACCGTCTTCATCGCCCCGGCCATGCTCAGCGGCATCGGCAAGGTGCTGGCCCAGCCGCGCAACTTCATCAGCTTCATCGTCCTGTTCGGCATGGCCCAGGGCCTGGGCAGCCTGCTCGGCAGCGCGGTGCTCGGCAGCTTCCTCACCGTGCGCACCCGGCTGCACGCCGCGCGCCTGGGCGAGGGCCTGGAGCTGCCCGACCCGCAGGTGGCCGCGCGCCTGCACGGCTACGCCGCGCTGCACCTGCACGACGTGCCCGATGCGGCGCAGCGCCAGCTGCAGGCGCTGCGCATGCTCGGCCAGGCCACCGGGCGCGAAACCACGGTGCTGGCCTACAACGACCTGTTCCTGCTGGTCGGCTGGCTGTCGCTGGCCACCCTGGCCTGGCTGCTGGCCGACCTATACCTGCGCCGGCGCAAGGCCGCGCCGCAACCCACCGCACCCGGCGCGTCGCCCGCGCCCGCTTCCCCCGCACGCCCATGAACGCCC
>NZ_ALIP01000048.1:0-2013 GCF_000283075.1 Pseudoxanthomonas sp. GW2 | reverse complement strand
GCGGGTGGCCGAAGCGGTTGCGGTAGCCGGCCGCCACGAGTGCCAGCCGCGCCCCGGTGGCGGCCACGAAGCCCGGCGAGGAACTGCCGCTGCTGCCATGGTGCGGCACCACCACCACCTCGGCGCGCAGGTCCTGCGGCTGCCGCAGCAGGCGCTGCTCGACCACCTCGCCGATGTCGCCCGGCAGCAGGACCGCGCCATGCGCCGTCTCCACCCGCAGCACGCAGCTGGCCTCGTTGCGCAGGTATGGGAAGTGCTCGGCCGGGTGCAGGAAGCGGAACCGCACCCCGTCCCATTCCCAGTCCACGCCACGCTGGCAGGGGCCGTCCATCTCCAGGGGCGCCCCCTCCGGGGCCAAGGCCAGGTCCACCGCCAGCGCTTCGCGCACCGCCGGCCAGCCACCGGCGTGGTCGAGGTCGGCATGGCTCACCACCACCCGGTCCAGGCGGGCCACGCCCAGCGCGCGCAGGGCCGGCAGCACCGCGCGTTCACCGGCGTCGTAGCCGTCGCGGACCGCCGGTCCGGCGTCGTACAGCAGGGCGCGGCCGGAGGTGCGCACCAGCACCGACAGTCCCTGGCCGACGTCGAACACGTGCAGCTCCACCCCGCCGGGCGGCGGCAGCTCGCGGTCAGGCCACAGCAGCGGCAACCACAGCAGCAGCGCCAGCGGCTTGCCCGGAACGCCGCGCGGCAGCATCAGCCAGAACGCCCCGGCCAGCGCCGGCAGCACCGCCCAGGAGCGCGCCTCCGGCAGCCACCACAGGGCGAAGCGGCCGGCGGCCATGGCCTCGAACAGGCGCCAGCTGGGATCGAAGCAGGCCGCGGCCAGGCGCCAGGCCCAGGTCCCCGCCCCGGCATGGAGCGCCTCCAGCAGCGTGCCCAGCAGGCTCAACGGCACCACCACCAGGCTCCACCACGGGATCGCCACCAGGTTGGCCAGCGGCCCGGCCAGCGAGGCCTGCTGGAACAGCCCCGCGCCCAGCGGCAACAGGCCCAGGGTGGCCACGCCCTGGGCCAGCAGGAAGTCGCGCAGCCAGTGGCGCCGGCCGTCGCCCGGCAGGCACCACACCAGCCAGGCCACGCCGGCGAAGCTGAGCCAGAACCCGGCCTGCAGCACCGCCAGCGGATCGGCCAGGAGGATCGCCAGCAGGGCCAGCGCCAGCCCTTCCCAGGGGCCCAGCGCGCGCCGCGCCACCCGCGCCAGCGCCACCACCGCGATCATCAGCGTGGTACGCACGGTCGGCAGGGCGAAGCCGGCCACCGCGGTATAGCCGGCCGCCGCGGCCACCGCTGCCAGCGCCGCGGCCTGCAGCCTGGGCAGGTGGCGGCCCAGCCGCGGCAGCAGCCACCAGGCGGCGGCCACCACCCAGGCGCCGAAGCCGGCCACCAGGCCGACATGGAAACCGGAGATCGCGATCAGGTGGGTCAGTCCCACCCCGCGCAGCACCGCCCAGTCCGGATCCTGCAGCCCGCGGGTATCGCCCAGCGCCAGCGCGCGCACGAACCGCGCCGCCGGTCCGCCCACGCCGGCGTCGATCCGCGCCGCCATGCGCCCGCGCCAAGCGTCGATCCCGGTCGCCGGCGCCAGTTCGCGGGCCAGCTGCGGCGCGCGCAGGTAGCCGGTGGCGGCGATGCGCTGGGCCAAGGCATGGCGCCCGGCGTCGAAACCGCCCGGGTTGGCCAGTCCGCGCGGCGCGCGCAGGCGGGCATACAGGCTCCAGCGCGATCCTGGCTGCAGCTGCAGGCGCGGCCCGGGCTCCAGCGCACCGAAGTCGTCGTACCAGGACAGTTGCAGCAGGCGGCCACGCAGCTCCGGCGGTGCGTCCTCGCCCACCCGCAACAGGAAGCGCGTGCGCCGTGCCTCGTGCTCGGGCAGGCCCACCACCTTCCCGGAGAGGTGCACGTCGTGTCCCTCCAGCGCCGGCGGCAGCTGTGCCGCCAACCCCCAGCCTGCGTGCAGGCCGGCCCATCCCACTCCCAGAAACAGCGCCCCGGCCGCGCGTGCGCGCCAGG
>NZ_ALIP01000047.1:0-9044 GCF_000283075.1 Pseudoxanthomonas sp. GW2 | reverse complement strand
GCCCTACACCACCCCCGACATCCGCAACGTGGCCCTCGCAGGCCACCCCGGCGCCGGCAAAACAACCCTTTTCGAAGCCCTGCTGCATGCCGGCGGCGTCCTCGCTACGGCAGGCAGCGTCGAACGCGGCAACACCGTGTCCGACTCCGATCCACTGGAAAAGCAGCGCGGCCACTCGCTGGACATCGCCATCGCCAGCATCGACCTGGCCAACGGCGACGGCCGTGCCCACCTCAACTTCATCGACACGCCCGGCTATCCGGACTTCCGTGGTCCGGCGCTGTCGGCGCTCTCGGCGGTGGAGACCGCGCTGGTGGTGGTCGACGCGGACACCGGCGTGGAGCACGGCACCCTGCGGCTGATGGAGCGCGCGCGCGAGCGCGGCCTGTGCCGGGCGATCGTGGTCAACAAGATCGACCACGAGCACGCCGACTGCAGCCGGGTGCTGATGCAGCTGCGCGAGACCTTCGGCCCGGAAGTGCTGCCGCTGAACCTGCCGGCGGACTGGGGCCGGCGCGTGGTCGACTGCTTCGACGCCGGCGCCGGCGACTCCGACCTGGGGCCGGTATCCGAGTGGCACCAGCGCATCCTCGACCAGGTGGTGGAGGTCGATCCGGAGGCGATGGACCGCTACCTGGAGAACGGCGAGGCCGGGCTCGCGCCGGGCGAGCTGCACGACGCCTTCGAAAAGGCGCTGCGCGAGGGGCACCTGGTCCCGGTGTGCTTCGTCTCCGCGCGCAGCGGCGTGGGCGTGCGCGAGCTGCTGCAGCTGGTGGCGCGGCTGTTCCCCGATCCCACCGAGGCCAACCCGCCGCCGCTGGTGGCCGGCGATGGCGGCGCCCAGCGCCCGGTGCCGGTGCACCCGGACGCCGACGGCCACGTGATCGCCGACGTCTTCAAGGTGGTCAACGACCCTTTCGTGGGCAAGCTGGGCGTGTTCCGCGTCTACCAGGGCACGGTCAGGCGCGACACCCAGCTGTTCGTGGACGACGGGCGCAAGCCGCTCCGCGTGGGCCACCTGTTCGCGCTGCGCGGGCGCGAGCACGTGGAGATCGAGCAGGCCATCGCCGGCGACATCGCCGCGGTGGGCAAGATCGAGGAAGTGCATTTCGACGCGGTGCTGCACGACAGCCACGACGAGGACGGCGTGCACCTGGCGCCGGTGTCCTTCCCCAAGCCGATGTTCGGGCTGGCGGTGCAGGCCACCAGCCGCGGCCAGGAGCAGAAGCTGTCGCAGGCGCTGCGCAAGCTGGCCGAGGAAGACCCGGCCTTCGTGGTCGAGCACAACGTCGAGGTCAACGAGACGGTGATCCGCGGCCTGTCGGAGCTGCACCTGCGGGTGATGCTGGAGCGGCTGAAGGAGCGCTTCGGCCTGGAGGTGGTCACGCGCCCCCCGCGCATCGCCTATCGCGAGACCATCTCGATCGCGGCCGAAGGGCATTGCCGGCACAAGAAGCAGACCGGCGGCGCCGGGCAGTTCGCGGAGGTCTTCCTGCGGGTGGAGCCGCTGGAGCGCGGCGCCGGCTTCCAGTTCGTGGACGAGGTCAAGGGCGGCGTGATCCCGGGGCAATTCATCCCGGCGGTGGAGAAAGGCGTGCGCATGGCGTTGCAGGGCGGCGCGATCAGCGGCCATCCGGTGCAGGACGTGCGCGTGGTGGTGTACGACGGCCGCCACCATCCGGTGGACAGCAAGGAGATCGCCTTCGTCACCGCCGGGCGCAAAGCCTTCCTCGATGCGGTGGCCAAGGCCAGGCCGCTGGTCCTGGAGCCGGTGGTGGCGCTGGAGGTGTCGGTGCCCGAGGCGCAGGTGGGCGACGTCACCGGCGCGCTGGCCACCCGCCGCGCGCGCATCGTCGGCACCGACAGCGGCGACGGCCTGCGCGCGGAGAGCATCGTCCGCGCCCAGGTGCCGCAGGCCGAGCTGGAGGGGTTTGCCGCCGAGCTGAAGTCGCTGACCGCCGGCAAGGGCCGCTATGCGCTGGACTTCAGCCACTACGAGCCGGTGCCGCCCAACGTGCAGCAGAAGCTGGTGGAGGGGTGGAAGCCGAAGCCGGAGGAGGATTGAGGGCACGCACGCTCGCGTAGCCCGGACAAGGAAGGGGGGAACCGGGATGCGCTTCGCTTGCCCGGGCTACGCAAAGCCTTTGCAGGCCGGCGTGGGGAAGATCAGGCCGTGCGGCGTGCCACCGGAGCGCGGGAGACCAGCAGCACGCCTCCCAGCACCAGCACCGTGCCGGCCACCTGCCAGGCGCCCATCGGCTCGTCCAGCAGCAGCAGGCTCAGCACGATGGTCGAGACCGGGCCGAGCATGCCGATCTGCGAGGCATGGCCGGAGCCGACCCGGGAGATCCCCAGCATCACCAGCAGCACCGGCGCCACCGTGCACAGCGTGCCGTTGGCCAGCGACAGCCAGTACACCTCGGCCGGCAGGTCCAGCGCCGACAGTGGCCGCAGCAGCAGGAACTGGCCGATGCACAGCAGGCAGGCCACCGAGCTGCACAGCGCGGTCAGCCGCACCGCGCCGACCTTGCCCACCAGTTCGCCGCTGCCGGCCAGGTACAGCGCATAGGTCAGCGCGCTACCGAACACCAGCACGCCACCCAGCACGATGCCCTCGCCGCCGGCCATCAGGTCGTGGCCGAAGGCCAGGCCCACGCCGGCGTAGCTAACCGCCAGCGCGATCCACTGCAGCCGCCCCGGGCGGCGGCCGAACGCCAGCCAGCCGATCAGCAGGACCAGGGTCGGGGTGAGGTACAGGATCAGCCGCTCCAGGGTGGCGGTGATGTAGGCCAGTCCGGCGAAGTCCAGGAAGCTGGCCAGGTAATAGCCCAGCGACCCCAGCACCAGGATCCTCAGGTAGTGGCCGCGGTGCAGCGTGGTCCGTGCGCTCCGGGTCGCCCATGCGCCCATCAGCAGGAAGAACGGGAACGCCACCAGCATGCGCAGCGCCAGCAGGGTGACCGCGTCGGCGCCATGGCGGTAGCCGAGCTTGACGATGATCGCCTTGCCCGAGAACAGGACGGCGCCCAGCGCGGCATACAGCAGGCCCCAGCGCTGCCGCGCGCGGGCCTTGCGTGCGTCGTCCCCGCCCGCGGTGGCGGCCGCAGGCCGGGCTGGCGCCGGTTCCTCCGCGCCCTCGCCGGCCGCAGCGGCCAGGGCCTGGCCGCGTCCGCTCATGCCAGCACCGCCTGCAGCAGCGCGCGCAGCACCTGTTGCAGCGCCTCGGCGCGCACAGGGTCGTAGGCGAAGCTGTCCTCGTCCATGTAGGTGCGCTGGGCCAGTTCCAGCTGCACCGCCTGCACGCCGGTCTCCGGAGCGGCGTAGTGGCGGGTGATGTAGCCGCCCTTGAAGCGGCCGTCGACCACGTGGCTGTACTGCGGATGTGCGGCCAGCACTTCTTCCAGGCGCTGGCGCAGGGCCGGGGAACAGCTGTGGCCTCCGGCGGTGCCCAGGTTGAGGTCCGGCAGCGCGCCTTCGAACAGGTACGGCAGGCGGCCGCGGATCGAATGCCCTTCCCACAGCACCACCCGGCCATGCTGGCCGCGGATGCGCTGCAGCTCGGCGTCGAGGTTGTCGTGGTACGGGCGCCAGTACGCCTCCAGCCGGCGGGCGATCTCGGCCTGGTCCGGCTCGGCGCCGGGCTGGTACACCGGTTCGCCGCTGAACTGGACCGCCGGACACAGGCCGGTGGTGTTCTGGCCGGGATACAGCGAGGCGTCGTCCGGCGGGCGGTTGAGGTCGATCACGTAGCGCGAGTAGCGCGGGCGGATGATCGAGGCGCCCAGCTCGCGGGCAAAGGCGTACAGGCGCGAGACGTGCCAGTCGGTATCCGGCACGCGGCGGGCGCTGTCGGTCAGGCGCGCGGCGATGTCGGCGGGAAGTTCGCTGCCGTCGTGCGGCAGGCTGATCAGCAGCGGCGCGTCGCCCTGGTGCAGGTGGAAGATGTCGTCCATGCGCCGATTGTAGGCGCGTGCGCGCACCGTCAGAGCAGCACCAGCTCCTCGGCCGAGGTCGGGTGGATCGCCACCACCTGGTGCAGCCGGGCGCGGGTGACGCCCAGCTTCAGCGCCACCGCGAAGCCCTGCAGGATCTCGTCCACCGCCTCGCCCAGCAGGTGGATGCCCACCACCCGCTCCTCTTCGCCCACGCACACGAGCTTGAACAGGCTGCGCTGCGGCGAGTCGGCCAGCGCGGTCAGCATCGGCCGGAAGTTGCTGGCATGCACCCGCACCGCATCGCCGTAGCGCTCGCGCGCCTGTTCCTCGGTCAGGCCCACGGTGGCCAGCGGCGGATGCGAGAACACCACGGTGGGCACGTCGGCATAGTCCAGCTTCGCGTCGGCCTGGCCGCCGAACAGCCGCGCCATCAGCCGGCGCGCGGCGGCGATCGCCACCGGGGTCAGGGCCAGCCTGCCGGTGACGTCGCCCACGGCGTGCACGCCCTCCAGCGAGGTGTCCTGCCATTGGTCGACCACCACCTCGCCGTGCCCGCCCAGCTCCACCCCGGCTTCCTCCAGGCCGAGGCCGGCGGTATTGGGCCGGCGCCCGGTGGCGAACAGCACGCGGTCGAACACCTCCGCCACCACGCCCTGTTCCTGGCCCTTGTGCACCACGCGCACCCCGCCCCCGGTCGCGTGCAGCGCGCTGACCGGCGCCTCCAGGTGCAGGCGCACGCCGCGCGCCTGCATGTTGGCCTGCAGCGTGGCCACCACTTCCGCGTCCATGCCCGACAGCAGGCGCGGGCCGCGCGCGAACACCTCGACCCGGCTGCCCAGTGCCTGCAGCACCCCGGCCAGTTCCACCGCGATGTAGCCGCCGCCGACCAGGGCCACGTGCGCGGGTGGCTGCGACAGCTCGAAGAAATCGTCCGACACCCCGGCCAGTTCCGCGCCGGGGATGTCCGGGCGCAGCGGATGCGCGCCGGTGGCCAGCAGCACGCGCCCGGCACGCAGGCGCACGCCGGTGTCGGTGTCCACGGTGTGTGCGTCGCGCAGGCGGCCGCGGCAGGGCATCAACGCGATGCCGGCCGCGTCCAGGCGGCGGCGGTAGCTGGCGTGGATGCCGGCGATGTAGCGCTGGCGGTGGGCGATGAAGGCCGGCCAGTCCAGCGCCGGCGGCGACTGCGGCAGGTCGAAGCCGAGGTCGGCGGCCAGGGCCATGCGCTCGGCCAGCCCGGCCGCCAGCCACATCGCCTTCTTCGGCACGCAGCCGGCATTGACGCAGGTGCCGCCCAGTTCGCCCGGCTCCAGTAGCGCCACCCGCGCCCCGTGCGCGGCGGCGGCGAACGCGCCGGCCAGCCCGCCGGAGCCTCCACCGATCACCACCAGGTCGAACCCGGCCTGCGGGCGGTGGACGGCGGTCTGGCTCATGGCTCCTCCTCTACTGGAAGCGTTCGACCCGGTAGGGCGCGGGATCGATCGCGGGCGTGCGGCCGGTGACCAGGTCGGCCACCAGCTGGCCGCTGGCCGCGCTCATGCTGATGCCCAGCATGCCGTGCCCGGCCGCGATCCAGACGTGAGGATGGCCGGGAGCGCGGCCCAGCGCCGGCAGGTCGTCGTACGTCATCGGCCGCCAGCCGTACCACTTCTCCAGCGCTGCCCCGGCCGGCGGCGGCTGGCGCAGGTATTCGCGCGCGGCGCGTTCCAGCGCGCCCAGGCGCACCGGATTGAGGCTGGTGTCCTGGCCGGAGAACTCCATCGTGCTGCCCAGGCGGAAGCCGTCCGCCCAGGGGGTGACGAACACCTGGCGGTCCTTGAGCACCAGCGGGCGCCGTGGCGCGCCGGCCTGCGGGCCGTAGGTGATCGAGTAGCCCTTGCCGGGCTGGATCGGCAGGCGCACGCCCAGCGGGCGCAGCAGCCGCGGGGTCCAGGCCGCCATCGCCACCACCACCTCGCGGCCGCGGCGGCGGCTGCCGTCCTCCAGCTCGACGCTGGCGCCGCTGGCATCGGGCAGCAGCGCGCGCACCGGCGCCTGCTCCTCGATCAGCCCGCCGCGCTCGCGGATCGCGCGCGCCAGGCCGGCGGTGTAGCGGTCCGGGCGCAGGTGGGCGTCGTCGGGGAACCGGATCGCGCCGACCACGCCTTCGCGCAGCGATGGCTCCTGGCGCAGGTAGTCCGGCCCGTCGACCACTTCGGTGGCGATGCCCATATCCGCCAGCGGCCCGCATTCGGCCACGTAGGCCTCGAAGTTGCGCCGGTCGCGGAACACGTAGTCCAGGCCGGAGGCGGTGAACTGGCAATCCAGGCCGTAGCGCTCGATCCACTGCGCCAGGCGCGCGCGCGAGTCGCGCAGGATCGCGGCGCGGCCACGCGCGCTTTGCATCCAGTCGCGCTGGTTGCAGCGGCGGGCGAAGTGCAGCAGCCAGCGCCACAGCTCCGGGTCCAGGCGCGGCTTGAGGTACAGCGGGGCATCGGGGCTGAGCATCCAGCGCAGCGCGCGCCAGGGCACGCCGGGCGCGGCCAGCGGCGGCGCATGGCTGGGGGTGACGGTGCCGCAGTTGCCGTGCGAAGTGGCGCCGCCGACGCGGCCCGCCTCCAGGACCCGCACCCCGCGACCGGCCTCCAGCAGCGACAGCGCGGTGGCCAGGCCGATGGCTCCGCCACCGAGGATGAGGACGTCGTCGGGGTTGTTCACCCGCGCAAGTCTACGCCGGCGCGCCGCGCCTGCGGCGCGTCGTTGCCGCCGCAACCGCCGCTAGAACGGCTTGCCGATCTCCAGGAACAGCACCGCCTCGCCGCCCTCGCGGCGGCCGTAGCCGAACAGCATCGGCCCCATCGCCGAGTCGAAGCCCAGGTACAGGCTGCCGTTCCAGATGCCGTCGCCCAGGCGCATGTCGCCGCGGCGTTCCCAGGCGTTGCCGTACTCCAGCGTGGCCCCGGCCACCGCCGAGCGGCGGAAGAACGAGGCCAGCTGGTAGCTGTAGCCGGCCATCAGCACCGCATAGTGTTCGCCGGCCAGCTCGTTGTAGTGGAAGCCGGCCAGGCGCCCGCGTCCGCCCAGGCGGTGGCGCAGGTGCAGCGGCAGTTCGCCGGACAGGGTGGCGTGGTACGCCAGCGAACCCTGCACCGCGTGGCGGCCGAACGGCATCGCCGCCAGCACGTCCAGCCCGGCCTCCTGGAAGCGGGCGTCGCCGCCCAGCCAGCCGGCGCTGCGGCGGTAGGTCAGGCGCGACCAGTGGCCCTCGCGCGGGAAGTAGAGGCTGTCCAGGCGGTCCACCGCCAGCTGCGCGTACCAGCTGCCGGCATCCACGTCCACGTCCGGCAGCGCCGGGTCGCCCACTTCCACCTGCGCCTCGCCGACGCTGCGCTCCACGCCCACCTCGGCGGCGCCGTAGCGGCCGAAGGTGCGGCCCAGGCTCAGCAGGGCGCTGGCGACCTTGGCCTCGTAGCTGGCCAGGCGGTTGCCGCGCTCGAACACCGGCACCGTGGTCCGGCGCGCGCCGGCGCGGCCGTACAGGTACCAGCGCGCCTGCGGGTCGAACGGGTGGTAGTACTCGCCCTGCAGTTCCGGGTCGCTGCCCACCCCCACCAGGGCGCGCGCCTCGGCGCCGTAGGCGGTGGCCGGCGAGCGCAGCACGGCCAGGCGCAGGCTGGTCTCGTTGGTGCCGCTGAAGTCGGTGACGGTGCGGAAGCCGGCCTGCAGGTAGTTCGGGCCCTGCGGCTTCTCCCGCGCGCGCACCACCACCCCGGTGAGGCCGTCGGCATTGCGCTCGACCTCGTAGGTGACGCTGGCGAAGGTGCCCTCGTTGTAGGCGCGCAGGGTCGCGCGCTCGAGGTGGTCGGCGTCCAGCGCCTGGCCGGTGGGGATGTCGAGGATCGCCGCCAGCACCTGGTCGTCGTAGCGGCTGCCGTTCTCCAGGCGCACGTAGTCGATCCGCGCCGGTGCCTCGGCCTCCGGCACTGCCGGCGGCGCGGCCTGCCAGCGCGGCAGCGCGGCCAGCTGCGCGGCCGCCGCCTCGGCGGCCTCGCGGCCGATGCGCAGGGCCTCGGCGGCCTTGGCGAAGTCGCCGGTGGCCACGTCCTCGCCCAGCCCGGGCACCACCAGCACGTCGCCCTCGCGCAGGCGCGAGGTCGAGTCGCAGGTATTGCCCACGGTCAGCATGCCGGTCAGCTGGGAGACCACCTGCAGCACGCTGGCATCGCTGTCCAGCTCCATCAGCGGGGTGCCCACGTCCACCGCCACCACCACGTCGGCACCCATGCGCCGCACGGTGTCGATCGGCACCTGCTCGGCGATGCCGCCGTCGATCAGTACACGGCCATCGATCCGCACCGGCTGGAAGATGCCCGGCAGCGACATCGAGGCGCGCATGGCCTGGGCCAGGCTGCCGGCGCCCAGTTCCACCGGCTGCCCGGTGTTGAGGTCGGTGGCCACCGCGCGGAACGGGATCGGCAGCCGGTTGAAGTCGCGCACCGCGGCCACGTGCAGGGTCTTGCGCTGGAACAGGGAGAGGATGCGCTCGCCCTGCAGCACCCCCGGCGCCAGCCGCACCCCGCGCGCGCCCACGCCCAGGCCCAGGGTGGCCAGGCCTTCGCGGTCGTCCTGCTTGCGCCGGTAGCTGCGCTCGCGGCGCGGGATGGAGTCGTCGAACAGCTGCTTCCAGTCCGCTTCAAGGACCAGCTGTTCCATCTCCTCCAGCGGCACCCCGGCCGCGTACAGGCCGCCGACCAGCGAGCCCATGCTGGTGCCGGCGATGCAGTCCACCGGCACGCCCAGTTCCTCCAGCTTGCGCAGCACGCCCAGGTGGGCCACGCCGCGCGCGCCGCCGCCGCCCAGGGCCAGGCCCACGCGCGGGCGCGAGGTGTCGCCATCGCGCTGCGGGCAGGAGGTGCCGGGCGCGGCGACCGGCGCCGCGGGGTCGGGCGTGCCGGCGGCGGCGGTGGCCGCCAGTGCCATGCATGCGGCCAGCAGCCAGCGTGCGGCCGCGCCGCGTTGGACGATCCTGCCCTTGCGCCGGCCCGCGGCCGCGACCTTGTCCATGACCCGCTCCTGGTGAGTGGCGCGAGGTTAGCGGCAGGCGCGTGCGCGCGGAAGCAATGCCGCCGC
>NZ_ALIP01000046.1:0-8375 GCF_000283075.1 Pseudoxanthomonas sp. GW2 | reverse complement strand
GAGGTTAGCGGCAGGCGCGTGCGCGCGGAAGCAATGCCGCCGCGTCCCGGCCCCGGGCCGGGACGACGGCGGAGGACGGGACGGTCGTCAGGCGTGGCCGGCCGCGGGCTGCGCGCGCAGGCGCATCGGCTGCGCGCGCAGGTAGGTGGCCGAGCGCCACAGCCACTCCATCGGTCCGAAGCGGAAGCGCGCCAGCCAGACGTGGCTGAGGAGCACCTGCAGCACGAACAGCACCAGCGCGAACACCGCCTGCCAGGCGCGGGGCATCTGCCCGAAGTAGCCCAGGCCGTAGTTGTAGAACACCAGGGTGCAGACCACCGACTGCAGCAGGTAGTTGGTCAGCGCCATGCGCCCGGCCGGGGCCAGCCAGCGCGCGAGGCCGGCGCCGGCGCGGCTGCGGAACAGGGCCACCAGCCAGCCCACGTAGCCCATGCACATCAGCCCGCCAGCCAGCAGGCCCAGGGCCTGGGCCAGGCCGATGCGCGCGTTGAACTGGCCGAAGCTCGCCCCGGGGGTGATCGCCATCGACCCCGCCATGACCGCCACGCCCAGCGGCATCAGCCCCCAACGCAGCAGGGCGAACAGCCGCGGGAAGCGCTCCGGGGCGGCCAGCGCGCCGCTGCGCGCGAGCGCCGCGCCGACCAGGAACATGCCCAGCACCAGCCCACCGATGATGGGCAGGCCGGACAGGTTGACCGCCACCTCCGTGGCGCGCACCGCCACCGCCTCGCCCCAGCTGCCGTGGGCGTAGACCTCGCTGGCGCGGGCGACCAGCTCCACCATCGGCGCCATCTGCTTGTCGATGGCGGCCTGCATGGCCGGGCCGGAGACGGCCAGGGCCAGCGCATACAGCAGCACCATGCCCGGGCCGGCCAGGAACAGCAGCACGCCCGGCAGCGCCAGCCACAGCGGCGGCGCGTTGCGCACCAGCAGCAGCGGCATGCCCAGCAGGGCGTAGGCCAGCAGGATGTCGCCGGACCAGACCAGCACGCCGTGGGCCAGGCCGATGCACAGCAGCACCCCCATGCGCCGCAGGTACATGCCGGCGAACCCACGCCCGGCCTCCTCGGCGCGCTGCGACATGACCATGAAGCCCATGCCGAACAGCAGCGAGAACAGGGTGAAGAACTTGCCCTGCACGAAGAAATAGACCAGCGCGTCCACCACCCGGTCGGCGCCGGCCAGGCTCGGGTCCAGGCCGCTGCCGGATGCCAGCACCGGGCCGTTGAAACCCTCCATGTTCATCAGCAGGATGCCCAGCAGCGCGGTGCCACGCAGTGCATCGAGGGTCGGGTTGCGCTCGCCGGGTGCGAGTGGACGCAGGTCGGTTGCGGTCACGCGGGACTCCATTCCATGGATCGGAGGCGGCGATGATCGCCGATCCCGCCCGTCCGGTCTGCCCCCCGCCGGAGCCCGCCGCGCCTGCGGTCCGCGCCGCGGGCCCGGCGTCAAGCCTTGTTGCCCCCCCTGCCCCCCGGTACCCTGACCGCCGCATGTCCGGCTTCGTCCACCTCCATATCCATACCGAGTACTCGCTTGCGGACTCGATCATCCGCGTGCCCGAGAAACCGGACCAGGCGGACCCGGCCAAGGCCAAGCGGCCCAACCTGCTGAGCCGGGCGGTGGAGCTGGGGCTGCCGGCGCTGGCGGTCACCGACCTCAACAACCTGTTCGCCCTGATCAAGTTCTACAAGGCGTGCGAGGCGGTGGGCATCAAGCCGGTGGCCGGCGCCGACCTGATGGTGGCCACCGCCCCCGGGGAGGCCCCGTGGCGGCTGACCGCGCTGGTGCGCGACCACGGCGGCTACCTCAACCTGTCCAAGCTGCTCACCAGGGCCTGGATGGAAGGTCACCGCCCCGAGGGCGGCGTTGCCGTGCGCCCGGACTGGGTGCGCGAGTGCGGCAGCGGCCTGATCCTGCTGGCCGGGCGCGAGAGCCTGGCCGGCCGCCTGGCGCTGGAGAACCGCCACGACCTGGCCCAGCAGCAGCTGGCCGACTGGCAGCGCGACTTCGACGGCAACCTGTGCCTGGAGCTGACCCGCACCGGGCGCGACGGCGAGGAGGCGTTCAACAGCTTCGCCCTGCACGCCTCGGCGGCGCGCGGGATCCCGGTGGTGGCGTCCAACGACGTGCGCTTCCTCGACCGCGCCGGCTTCGACGCGCACGAGGCGCGCGTGTGCATCGCTTCCGGCCGGGTGCTGGACGATCCCAAGCGCCCGCGCGAGTACAGCCCCGAGCAGTACCTGAAGTCGCCGGAGGAGATGGCCGCGCTGTTCGCCGACATCCCCGACGCGATCTCCAACACCGTCGAGCTGGCGCGCCGCTGCAACCTCGAACTGACCCTGGGCAAGTACGCGCTGCCGGCCTACCCGGTGCCGGACGACGAGACCCTGGACAGCTGGATCCGCAAGCAGGCCTACGAAGGCCTGGAGGAGCGCCTGGCGAAGAACCCGCTGGCGCCGGGCAAGACCCGCGAGGACTACTTCAAGCGGCTGGACTTCGAGCTGGACACCATCATCAAGATGGGGTTCCCCGGCTACTTCCTGATCGTTGCCGACTTCATCCAGTGGGGCAAGAACCAGGGCATCCCGATCGGCCCGGGGCGTGGTTCGGGCGCCGGCTCGCTGGTGGCCTGGGCGCTGAAGATCACCGACCTCGATCCGCTGCCCTACAACCTGCTGTTCGAGCGCTTCCTCAACCCGGAACGCGTGTCGATGCCCGACTTCGACATCGACTTCTGCATGGACCGGCGCGACGAGGTGATCGACTACGTCGCCCGCAAGTACGGGCGCGAGCGGGTCAGCCAGATCATCACCTACGGCACCATGGCGGCCAAGGCCGTGGTGCGCGACGCCGGCCGCGTGCTTGGCTACCCGTACGGCTTCGTCGACGGCGTGGCCAAGCTGATCCCCAACATCCTCGGCATCTCCCTCAAGGACGCGATGGGCGAAGGCAAGGACGAGGAAATGGCCTCGCCCGAGCTGATCCAGCGCTACCAGTCCGAGGAGGAAGTGCGCGACCTGATCGACCTGGCGCGCCAGCTGGAGGACCTGACCCGCAACGCCGGCAAGCACGCCGGCGGCGTGGTGATCGCGCCGGCCCCGCTGTACACCTTCTGCCCGCTGTTCGCCGAACACGACCACGACGGCCTGGGCAAGAACCCGGTCACCCAGTTCGACAAGAACGACGTGGAGGAAGTGGGCCTGGTGAAGTTCGACTTCCTGGGCCTGCGCACGCTGACGATCATCGACTGGGCGGTGAAGGCCATCAACCGCCGCCACGAGCGCGCCGGCATCCCGCCGCTGGACATCGCCGCGCTGCCGCTGGACGACGAGGCCACCTACAAGGACATCTTCGCCAGCGGCAACACCGGCGCGGTGTTCCAGTTCGAATCCTCGGGCATGCGCCGCCTGCTGAAGGACGCGCGCCCGGACCGCTTCGAGGACCTGATCGCGCTGGTGTCGCTGTACCGCCCGGGCCCGATGGACCTGATCCCGGACTTCAACGCGCGCAAGCACGGCCAGCAGGAGATCGTCTACCCCGACCCGCGCACCGAGGCCATCCTCAAGGACACCTACGGCATCATGGTGTACCAGGAGCAGGTCATGCAGATGGCGCAGATCGTCGGCGGCTACTCGCTCGGCGGCGCCGACCTGCTGCGCCGCGCGATGGGCAAGAAGATCCCGGCGGAGATGGCCAAGCACCGCGAGATGTTCCGCGAGGGTGCGGCCAAGGGCGGCGTCGACGAGAAGAAGGCCGACGAGATCTTCGACCTGATGGAGAAGTTCGCCGGCTACGGCTTCAACAAGTCGCACGCCGCCGCGTACGCGCTGGTCTCCTACCAGACCGCCTGGCTCAAGCGGCACTACCCGGCCGAGTTCATGGCCGCGACCATGTCCTCGGACATGGACAACACCGACAAGGTGGTCGGCTTCCTGGCCGAGGCGCGCAACCTCGGCCTGACCATCCTGCCACCGACGGTCAACGACTCGCCGTACATGTTCGAGGCGGTGAGCGCCGACACCATCCGCTACGGCCTGGGCGCGATCAAGGGCGTGGGCCGCGGCCTGTGCGAGGCGATCGTGGCCGAGCGCGAGGCGGGCGGCGAGTACCGCGACCTGCTCGACTTCTGCCGCCGGGTGGACTCGACCAAGCTCAACCGCCGCGCGCTGGAGGCGATGATCAACGCCGGCGCGCTGGACGCACTGGGCCGCAACCGCGCCACCCTGATGCTGCAGCTGCCGGAAGTGCTCAAGGCCACCGACCAGATGGCCAGGGAAGCCGCCGCCGGCCAGACCTCGCTGTTCGGCATGCCCTCGGCCGACGCCGGCCCGGCGCTGCAGCTGGACCTGCCCGAATGCGCCGAGTGGCCACTGCGGCAGAAGCTGGACGGCGAACGCGAGACCCTCGGCCACTACCTCAGCGGCCACCCGTTCGACCCCTACCGCGAGGACGTGCGCGCCCTGGTCGGCAACGACCTGGGCGACCTGGACAAGCTGTGGGCCGCCGGCACCAGCGGCGCCAACGAGAAGCGCAGCTGGCGCCCGGAGGTGCAGGTGGTGGTGGCCGGCATGGTCGTGGGCCTGCGCCGCAAGGGCGACAGCCAGGTGTTCGTGCAGCTGGAGGACGGCCGCGGCCGGCTGGAGTGCGGCGTGTTCGCCGAGGCCGCCGCGGAGATGGCCAGCCTGCTGGTGCGCGACCGCGTGCTGGTCGTGCAGGGCGGCCTGCGCGAGGACGAGTTCAACGGCGGCTGGAGCCTGCGCCTGAAGCAGGCCTGGGACTTCGAGCAGCTGTGCGCCAACCACGCCCAGCGCCTGGCCCTGCGCCTGGACCTGCGCGACCCGCGCGCCTGGAACCGGGTCGACGAGGTGCTGGCCCGCCACCGCCCCGGCCCCACCCCGCTGCGCCTGCACGTGCAGGTCGGCGGCAAGGGCCAGGGCGCCACCGGCGTGCTCGACCTCAACGGTGGCAACTCGGTGCGGGTGGCGCCGCCGCTGCTGGACGCGCTGCGCGGCCTGCCGATCGTGCGCGGGGTCAAGCTGGCCATCGGCCGGCCCTGGGTCAACTGAGCCTCAGCCGGCGTCGTACGGCGCCATCAGTTCCACCATCCAGTCGATGAAGGCACGCAGGCGCGCCCCGACCTGCGGTCGCGGACGCCAGGCCAGCGACAGCGGCATCGGCGCCAGCCGCCAGTCCGCGAACAGCTCCACCAGCTCGCCGCGCGCCACGTGCGCGTCGGCCATGTAGCGCGGCATCCAGGCCACGCCCAGCCCGGCCAGGACCGCGGCCTGGTAGGCATTCCCGTCGTCCACGGCCAGCCGCGGCCGGGCGCGCACCTGCACCTGCTCGGTGCCGCGGCGCAGGCCCGGCTGCAGCGGGCGGCCGCTGCTGGCCCACAGGAAGCCCACGCTACGGTGCGCGGCGCCTTCCAGCTCGCCCGGATGCGCCGGGGTGCCATGCCTTTCCAGATAGGCCGGAGCGGCGTACACGCCCAGCGCCAGCCGCGCCAGGCGGCGTGCCACCAGCGAGCCGTCGGCCAGTTCGCCACCACGGACCACGCAGTCGACATTGGCGCCCATCAGGTCCACCACGCGGTCGCTGGCACCCAGCACCAGCTCTATCTCCGGATGGCGCGCGTGGAACGCCGGCAGCGCCGGCACCACCACCAACCGCGCCAGCGGGCTCGGCATGTCCACCCGCAGGCGTCCGCGGGCGGCGGCGGCCTGGCCCGGCAGTCCGGTCTCGGCGTCGTCCAGGTCGGCGAGCAGGCGCAGCGCGCGCTCGAGGAAGGCGCTGCCGTCGGCGGTCAGGGTCACCCGCCGGGTGGTGCGGTCCAGCAGCCGCACCCGCAGCCGTGCCTCCAGCTGCTGCACCAGCTGGGTCACGGTGGCCCGGGCCAGGCCCAGGTCGGTCGCCGCGCGGGTGAAGCTGCCGGTTTCGGCAACCCGGACGAAGGCCTGCATCGCGTCGAAACGGTCCATGGGCCCGTCAGGTGGCGTGGATTGTTCGGATTTTACAAACAGTCTGGCCGGGGCTGGGCGGTATATCCGCCGGGGCCGGCTTCCTACAGTGACCGCGGGCCATCCATCCCGGACGGCCACCGATGGAGCAACGACGATGGCAACCCGCGTGGCGGTATTCCCCGAAGGACGGCAGGACCTGTACACACGCAACCGCTACTCGGCGGCGGTACGCGCCGGCGACCTGCTGTTCGTGTCCGGGCAGGTGGGCAGCCGCGAGGACGGCTCGCCGGAGCCGGACCTGGAACGGCAGGTGCGACGCGCCTTCGCCAACCTGGAGGCGGTGCTGGCCGCGGCCGGCTGCAGCTTCGAGGACGTGGTCGACGTGACCGTGTTCATGGTCGACGCCGAGCGCGACTTCGAGCGCGCCTGGCAGGTCGCCGCCGAATACTGGGGCGGGCCGCCCTATCCGGCCCTCACCGGCATCGGCGTGGAGTGGCTGTACGGCTTCCGTTTCGAGATCAAGGCGGTGGCGCGGATGCCACAGGCGGCCTGAGCCCCATACCGTACGGTCCGGTCCAATCACGTGTGTTCGGCTACACTCCCCGTCTTCCTGTACTACCCGGCACGCCGGACAACGGATGAATCCGAACTACCTCGATTTCGAGCAGCCCATCGCGGACCTGGAGGCCAAGATCCAGGAACTGCGCAATGCCAGCACCGGCCCGGCGGTGAACGTCGACGCCGAGGTCAAGGCGCTGCAGGACAAGCTCCGGCTCCGCACCGCGCAGATCTTCCGCGACCTGACCCCGTGGCAGGTCTCGCAGATGGCCCGCCACCCCCAGCGCCCCTACACCCTGGACTACGTGCAGATCATCTGCGACGAGTTCCAGGAGCTGGCCGGCGACCGCGCCTTCGCCGACGACAAGGCCATCGTCGGCGGCCTGGCCCGGATCGACGGCCGCGCGGTGGTCGTGATCGGCCACCAGAAGGGCCGCGACACCAAAGAGAAGATCCGCCGCAACTTCGGCATGCCCAAGCCCGAGGGCTACCGCAAGGCGCTGCGCCTGATGAAGCTGGCCGAGCGCTTCGGCCTGCCGGTGCTGACCTTCATCGACACCCCCGGCGCCTGGCCGGGCATCGACGCCGAGGAGCGCGGCCAGTCCGAGGCCATCGCCCGCAACCTGCTGGAGATGGCCGAACTGAAGGTCCCGGTGGTGTGCACCGTGATCGGCGAAGGCGGCTCCGGCGGCGCCCTGGCCATCGGCGTGGGCGACTGCACGATCATGCTCGAGTACAGCACCTACTCGGTGATCTCGCCCGAAGGCTGCGCCTCGATCCTGTGGAAGGACGCGGCCAAGGCCAAGGATGCGGCCGAGCAGCTGGGCCTGACCGCGCGCCGCCTGCACAGCCTGGGCCTGGTCGACAAGGTGGTGCGCGAGCCCACCGGCGGCGCCCACCGCAACCCGCGGCAGATGGCCGGCCGGCTGAAGGCGGTGCTGCTCAACCAGCTGGACGAACTGGAGAAGCTGCCGCTCGAGCAGCTGGTGCAGCGCCGCTACCAGCGCCTGCACGGCTACGGCGCCTACGAGGCGGCCTGAGCCACGGCGGCGGCCCGGCCCGGGCCGCCGCGTACGATAGCGGCCATGCCCGACCGCCTGCCGCTGCCCGACCTGCCTCCGGAATGCGACGGCCCGCTGCTGGCGGGCTTCAGCGGCGGGCTGGACTCCACCGTGCTGCTGCACCGCCTGGCCGCGGAGCCGGCGCTCCGCGCCCGTGGCCTGCGCGCCGTGCACGTGCACCACGGCCTGCAACCGCAGGCCGATGCCTGGGCCGCGCATTGCCTGGAGGTGGCCGCGGCGCTGGGCGTGCCCTGCGAGGTGCGCCGGGTGGCGCCGGCGCTGGACGCCGGACTGGGCCTGGAAGCGGCCGCGCGCGAGGCGCGCTACGCCGCCCTGGCCGCGGCCCTGCCGCGCGGCGGCGTGCTGGCCACCGCCCACCACCAGGACGACCAGGCCGAGACCTTCCTGCTGCGCGCCCTGCGCGCCTCCGGTCCGGAGGGCCTGGGCGCGATGCGCCCGCTGCGCCGGTTCGGCGGGGGCTGGCACTGGCGGCCGCTGCTGCAGCTGCCGCGCCAGGCGCTGGAGGCCTATGCCCGCGCCCACGGCCTGGGCTGGATCGACGACCCCAGCAATGCGCTGGCCGAGGCCGAGCGCAATTTCCTGCGCCTGGAAGTGTTGCCGCTGCTGCGCCGGCGCTGGCCGCACGCGGCCGCGGCCCTGGCCCGCAGCGCCACGCTGAGCGCCGAGGCCGACGCCCTGCTCCGGGCCGACGACGCGGCCCTGCTGGACCAGCTTGCCGGCGACGACGGCCAGGTGCTGCCGGTGGAACCGCTGCAGGCCCTGCCCGCCGCGC
>NZ_ALIP01000045.1:0-2120 GCF_000283075.1 Pseudoxanthomonas sp. GW2 | reverse complement strand
GGGGGGAGGGATCAGCCGGCGAGGCGGCGCTTGACCAGGGCCGAGACCTGGCCCATGTCGGCCTGGCCGGCCAGCTGCGGCTTGAGCACGCCCATCAGCTTGCCCATGTCGGCCGGGCCGGCGGCGCCGGTCTGGGCGATGGCGGCGTCGATCGCCGCCAGGATCGCGGCCTCGTCCAGCTTGGCCGGCAGGTAGCGTTCGATCACCGCGATCTCGTTGCGCTCGACCGCGGCCAGGTCCTCGCGGCCGGCGGCCTCGTACTGGGACACCGAGTCGCGGCGCTGCTTGACCATCTTGTCCAGCACGCCGACCACCGCGGCATCGTCCAGCTGGATGCGCTCGTCGACTTCCTTCTGCTTGATCGCGGCGTTGATCAGCCGGATCACGGCCAGGGTTTCCTTGTCGCCGCCCTTCATGGCGGCCTTCATGTCGTCGGTCAGACGCTGCTTGAGGCTCATCGCACACCTTCCAAGGTCGCTAAATCAAAGCCGGACGGCCGCCCGGGGCGGTGCCGCGGCGAACACAAAAAGCCGGCCACGCGACGGCGTGCCGGCTTCGGTGCCCTGTACACCATGCGCCCGCGCACGGGCGGCATGGCGTCAGCAGCGCAGGCTCAGTACAGGCGCTGGCGCTTGGTGACGTCGCGCGACATGCGACGCAGCTGGCGCTTCACCGCGGCAGCAGCCTTGCGCTTGCGCTCCTGGGTCGGCTTCTCGTAGTACTCGCGCTTGCGGGTTTCGGCCAGGACACCGGCCTTCTCGCAGGTGCGCTTGAAGCGACGCAGCGCAAACTCGAAGGGCTCGTTCTCGCGGACTTTGACGCTGGGCATGGAATCTCCGGGACACAAAATACCGGGTCGCGCCCGGTGAGCCGCGTATGATAGCCACCTCGCCGGCCGCGCTGCAAGTGCGCCGGTGCAGGCCGCGCCGCGGCCGCCCCCTTTCCCCCCGGAACTCCCCCCATGCGTGTCCTTGGCATCGAAACCTCCTGCGACGAAACCGGCGTGGCCGTGTACGACACCGCCCCCGGCGCAGGCCTGCTCGCCCATGCGGTCTACAGCCAGATCGCCCTGCACGCTGAATACGGCGGCGTGGTGCCGGAACTGGCCAGCCGCGACCACGTGCGCAAGCTGCTGCCGCTGGTGCGCCAGACCCTGGCCGAGGCCGGGCTGGCCCCGGCCGACCTGGACGGGGTGGCGTACACCGCCGGCCCCGGCCTGGTCGGCGCCCTGCTGGTCGGCGCCGGCACCGCGCGGGCCCTGGCCTGGGCGCTGGACGTGCCGGCGGTGGCGGTGCACCACATGGAAGGCCACCTGCTGGCGCCGTTGATGGAGGACAACCCGCCGGCTCCGCCGTTCGTGGCCCTGCTGGTCTCCGGTGGCCATACCCAGCTGGTGGCGGTGGAGGCGATCGGCCGCTACCGCCTGCTCGGCGAGACCCTGGACGATGCCGCCGGCGAGGCCTTCGACAAGACCGCCAAGCTGATGGGCCTGCCGTACCCGGGCGGCCCGCAGCTGGCCGCGCTGGCCGAACGCGGCACGCCGGGTGCGTTCCGCTTCGCCCGGCCGATGACCGACCGCCCGGGACTGGATTTCTCCTTCAGCGGGCTGAAGACCCAGGTGCTGCTGGCCTGGCAGCAGTCCGACCAGTCGGAGCAGACCCGCGCCGACATCGCCCGCGGCTTCGAGGACGCGGTGGTCGACACCCTGGCGATCAAGTGCGGGCGCGCGCTGGACGCGGCCGGCAGCGACACCCTGGTGATCGCCGGCGGCGTCGGCGCCAACAAGCGCCTGCGCGCCAGGCTGCAGGAGATGTGCGCCCGGCGCGGCGGCCGCGCCTGCTTCCCGCGCCCGTCGCTGTGCACCGACAACGGCGCGATGATCGCCTTTGCCGGCGCGCTGCGCCTGGAGGCCGGCCAGCACGAGGACACGTCGGTGCGGGTCACGCCGCGATGGGACATGGCGACGCTGCCGCCGTTGGCGGCAGCGTCGCCGTGATTGGTGATTGGTAATTCGTGATTCAAAGGCGCAAAGCGAAGCGGCCGGCGCTGGCGTCGCGGCGACGACTGTTACCATCCCACGAATCACGAATCACGAATCACGAATCACGAATCACGAATCA
>NZ_ALIP01000044.1:0-70776 GCF_000283075.1 Pseudoxanthomonas sp. GW2 | reverse complement strand
CCGCGCCGCGTTTGTGCGCCTGCCGGTCCGGAAAGGGACGGCACCGGTACTGGACCTGCCGCCCCGGGGCCGATAACGTGGCGGCCTCTTTGTATGCAGGGGTAACAGAATGGCCGGCCCGGGCACGCCACAGTTGACTTTCCGCGCCGTCGTCCTCGCCATCGTGCTCGCGGTGGTGCTGTCGGCGGCCAATGCCTACCTCGGCCTGTTCGCCGGCCTGACCGTGGCCACCGCGATCCCCGCGGCGGTGGTGTCCATGGGCGTGCTGCGCCTGCTGGGCGGCGGCACCATCCTGGAGAACAACATCGTCCAGACCGGCGCCTCGGCCGGCTCGTCGATCGCCGCCGGCGTGATCTTCACCATCCCCGCCCTGGTCCTGATGGGCTACTGGCCGGACTTCGACTACTGGTGGGTACTGGGCATCGCCGGCCTCGGCGGCCTGCTGGGCGTGCTGTTCTCGGTGCCGCTGCGGCGCACGATGATCGTCGAGGAGCCGCTGCCGTTCCCCGAGGGCAAGGCCGCGGCCGAAGTGCTCAAGGCCGGCGAGAATCCCGGCCCGGGCCTGAAGATCCTCGGCATCTCCGCCGCCATCGGTGGCCTGGTCAAGCTGGCCGCCGCCAACGGCCTGCGCCTGATCCCGGACAGCTGGGCGGTGGCCGGCTACTTCGCCAACAACAAGGTGATCGGCTATCTCGGCACCGGCCTGTCGCCGGCGCTGCTGGGCGTGGGTTACATCGTCGGCCTGAACGTGGGCATCGTGGTGCTGTCCGGCGCGATCCTGTCCTGGCACATCGCCATCCCGCTGTACCACGCCTTCTTCCTCGACAGCGATCCGGCCCTGGCCAGCGCGATTGCCGGTGCACCGGCGGCTGACGCGGCCTTCGCCATCTGGTCGGCCAAGGTCCGCTTCCTGGGCGTGGGCGCGATGCTGATCGGCGGCGTGTGGACCCTGTTCTCGCTGCGCAACTCCCTGCTGGCCGGCATCAAGAGCGGCTTCGCCGCCGCGCGCAAGGGCGCGATGCACGGCGCGGTGATCGCCGAGACCGACCGCGACCTGCCGATGAAGTGGATGCTGGTGGCGCTGGTGGCCTTCGTGGTGCCGCTGTGGCTGCTGTACCACGCCATCGTCGGCTTCTGGGTGGCCAGCCTGGCCATGACCCTGATCATGATCGCGGCCGGCTTCCTGTTCGTGTCCGTGTCCGGCTACCTGGCCGGCCTGGTCGGCTCGTCCAACAACCCAGTCTCGGGCATCACCATCGCCACCATCCTGTTCGCCTCGGTGGTGCTGCTGGTGCTGCTGGGCGCCGACGGCCAGGCCCAGGTCGGCGGCGCGCCGCTGGGCGCGGTCGCGGCGATCATGATCGGCGCGGTGGTGTGCTGCGCCGCGGCCGTGGGCGGCGACAACCTGCAGGACCTGAAGACCGGCTACCTGGTCGGCGCCACCCCGTGGAAGCAGCAGCTGATGCTGGGCATCGGCGCCTTCTCCTGCGCGCTGATCATGGCCCCGGTGCTGAACCTGCTGCAGGAGGCCTACGGCATCGGCTCCAAGACCCTGCCGGCGCCGCAGGCCAACCTGATGGCCTCGGTGGCCAAGGGCCTGTTCGGCGGCGAGCTGCCGTGGACCATGATCGGCATCGGCGCGGTGATCGGCGCGATCGTGATCGCGATCGACGGCTGGCTGAAGAAGACCGGCAAGCGCTTCCGCGTGCCGGTGCTGGCCGCGGCCATCGGCATCTACCTGCCGCTGGAACTGATGGTGCCGATCTTCCTCGGCGGCCTGCTGGCGCACCTGGTCGAGCGCTTCCACAAGGCCAGCCCCGACGACGAGGCGGCGCTGGACCGCGTGCACCGTCCCGGCGTGCTGTTCTCGGCCGGCCTGATCACCGGCGAGGCGCTGATGGGCATCGGCATCGCCCTGCCGATCGTGATCAGCCAGGACGCCGAGGTGCTGGCGCTGCCGGTGGACCTGGGCGCCGCCGGGCAGTGGGTGGGCCTGGTGGTGCTGGCCCTGGTCGGCTGGCTGCTGTACCGCACCGGCAAGCGCGCAGAACAGGCGGGCTGAGCCGGCAGGCTCGGCAAACCGGGCGGAAGGCCGGCATGACCTTCCGCCTTTGCGCCGGCCCGGCGGCGCTGCCTAGCATCCGGGATCGCCTTCATTCCAAGGAGTCCCCGATGTCCGCACGCACGCCCCTCGCCCTGGCCCTGGCCGGCCTGCTCGTCCTCGGCGTGGCCAACGAGGCCGAGGCCGCCCGCGGCTTCGACGTCCGCGACCTGCACAAGCTGGACCGCGTCTCTTCCCCGGTGCTGTCGCCGGACGGCGCGCACGTGGTGTTCGCCAAGCGCGAGATCGGCGAGGACCTGGGCAAGGCCAGCACCGGCCTGTGGATCCGCGACCTGCGCACCCGCGACCTGGCACCGCCCAGGCGCCTGACCCCGGAAGGCTGGAGCGTCAACTCGCCCGCGTTCTCCGCCGATGGCCAGTCGGTGTACTTCCTCAGCGCGAAGGACGGCACCCAGCAGCTGTACTCGATCCCGGTCACCGGCGGGCAGCCGCGGCAGCTGACCCGCTATCCGCTGGACATCGGCAGCTACAAGGTCTCCCCGGACGGCAAGCGCATCGCGGTGAGCATGGACGTGTTCCCCGACTGCGGCGCCGACCTGGACTGCACGGTCTCGCGCCTGGACGAGCGCGAGAAGTCCAGGACCAGCGGCGTGCTCTACGAGCAGCTGTTCGTGCGCCACTGGGACACCTGGGCCGACGGCCGCCACAGCCGCCTGTTCGTGACCACGCCGGCCAACGGCGACAAGGCGCCGGCACCGGTGCTGGTGGGCGCGGCGAAGAACGACCCGGTGGGCCACGTGCCGTCGCGTCCGTTCGGCGGTTCCGACGAGTACACCTGGTCGCCGGACGGCAAGTCGCTGGTGTTCTCCATGCGCGTGGCCGACCGCCAGGAGCCGTGGTCGACCAACTTCGACCTGTACCTGTACCGCGACGGCCAGCCGCTGAAGAACCTGACCGCCTCCAACCCGGCCTGGGACACCGGCCCGGTGTTCAGCGCCGACGGCAAGACCCTGTACTACCGCGCGATGAAGCGCCCGGGCTTCGAGGCCGACCGCTTCGGCCTGATGGCGATGGACCTGGCCAGTGGCAAGGTGCGCGAGATCGCGCCGAGGTGGGACCGCAGCGCCGATGGCATCGTGCTGTCCGCCGACGGCAAGACCATCTACACCACCGCCCAGCACCTGGGCCAGCACCCGCTGTTCGCGGTGGACGTGGCCAGCGGCAAGGTCGAGCAGGTGGTGGGCGAGGGCAGCATCTCCGCCTTCGACATCGCCGGCGACACCCTGGCCTTCACCCGCAACTCCCTCAAGAGTGGCGACCAGCTGTTCACCGCCGCGCTGTCCAGCCCGGCCGCGCAGCGCGCCATCACCCCCAGCGCGGGCGAGATGCTGCCGGAGGTGGCCTTCGGCGAGTACGAGCAGTTCACCTTCGCCGGCTGGAACAACGAGACCGTGCACGGCTACGTGGTCAAGCCGTGGAACTACGAGGAAGGCAAGCGCTACCCGGTGGCGTTCCTGATCCACGGCGGCCCGCAGGGCAGCTTCGGCGACGGCTGGAGCTACCGCTGGAACCCGCAGACCTACGCCGGCCAGGGCTACGCCGTGGTGATGATCGACTTCCACGGCTCCACCGGCTACGGCCAGGCCTTCACCGATTCCATCAGCGGCGACTGGGGCGGCAAGCCGCTGGAGGACCTGCAGAAGGGCTGGGCCGCGGCGCAGCAGAAGTACCCGTTCCTGGACGGCGGCCGCGCCTGCGCCCTTGGCGCCAGCTACGGCGGCTACATGATCAACTGGATCGCCGGCAACTGGTTCGAGTCCGATGGAAGCTCGCCGTGGAAGTGCCTGGTCAACCACGACGGCGTGTTCGACACCCGCGCCATGGGCTACGTGACCGAGGAGCTGTGGTTCACCGAGTGGGAGAACGGCGGCACCCCGTACGACAAGCCGGAGAACTTCGAGAAGTTCAACCCGGTCAACCACGTCGCCAAGTGGCGCGTGCCGATGCTGGTGGTGCAGGGCGAGAAGGACTACCGCGTGCCGGTGGACCAGGGCCTGTCCGCCTTCACCGCACTGCAGCGCAAGGGGATCGAGTCGCAGCTGCTCTACTTCCCGGACGAGAACCACTGGGTGCTCAAGCCGGCCAACAGCGTGCTCTGGCACGACACCGTCAACGCCTGGCTGAAGAAGCACATCGGCCAGTGAACCAGACGGAAAGCCGGCGCGAGCCGGCTTTCCGCTTTGCGCGGCCCCGCCGCACCGCAAGCAACGGAGCTGTACATGGCGCCCGAAACCGCCGAAACGTCGACTGCCCTGATCGCCAACGACATCGTCGTGTTCGGCCTGATCGCGGCCACCCTGGGCCTGATCTTCTGGCTGGCCAGCGGGCCCACCCCGTTCTGGAGGAAGTTCTTCGCCTGGGTGCCGGCGCTGCTGCTGTGCTACTTCGTGCCGGCGATCTACAACACCGTTGGCCTGATCGACGGCAGCCAGGGCGCGGTCTACAACCCGATCGGCAGCCGCGTGCTGCTGCCGGTGGCCCTGGTCCTGCTGACCATGACCATCGACCTGAAGGGCGTGCTCAGGCTCGGTCCACGGCTGCTGTTCGTGTTCTGCGCCGCCACCTTCGGCCTGTTCCTGGGCGCGATCGTGGCCTTCCAGCTGTTCCAGTGGTTCTGGCCGGACGTGGTGGCCGGCGAGGTGTGGAAGGGCATGGCGGCGCTGGCCGGCAGCTGGATCGGCGGCGGCGCCAACATGGTGGCGATCCGCGAGGTGTACCAGGTCGACGCCACCCTGTTCGGCCAGTTCGCGGTGGTGGACGTGGCCATCGCCAACAGCTGGATGGCCGTGCTGCTGTTCCTGGCCGGGCGCGCGGCGACGATCGATGCGCGCAGCGGCGCCGACACCTCGGCCATCGACGAGATGAAGAAGCGCCTGGAGGCCTACGAGGCGGCCAACGCGCGCATCCCGACCCTCACCGACCTGATGGTGATCCTGGGCATCGGCTTCGGCATCGTCGGCGCGGCCCACGCCGTGTCCGCGCCGGTGGCCGCCTGGTTCGGCGCGCACGTGCCCAACGCCAGCCAGTACAGCCTGGACTCGGCCTTCGTCTGGGTGGTGCTGCTGGCCACCTTCGCCGGCCTGGGGCTGAGCTTCACCCCGGTGCGGCGGCTGGAAAACGCGGGCATGGCCAAGATCGGCAGCGCGTGCCTGTACTTCCTGATCGCCAGCATCGGCATGCAGATGGACTTCACCCGCCTGGCCGAGCGGCCCGGCCTGCTGGCCCTGGGCGTGGTCTGGATGGCCGTGCACATCCTGGTGCTGTGGGGCGCGGCGAAGCTGGTCCGGGCGCCGCTGTTCTATTTCGCGATCGGCTCGCAGGGCAACATCGGCGCCGCCGCCTCGGCGCCGGTGGTGGCGGCGGCCTTCCATCCGACGCTGGCCCCGGTGGGCGTGCTGCTGGGCACGGTGGGCTATGCCACCGGCACGATGATCGCGTACTGGCTGGGGCAGATCCTGCGGATGATGGCAGGGCAGTAAGCCGTCGCTCCGACGCGCGCACCGGAAAGGCGAAGCCCCGGCTTCGCCTTTCTTTTTGCGGCGTTCGTGGCCCCTCGTGCCGCGCGACAAGGGGCTCGAAGCGGTTCTTCCGTAGCCCGGGTAAGCGAAGCGCACCCGGGGATGCCCGTGACAAAGGCGGCCCCGCCCAGATTCGTCCCGCGGCTCCGGGCTGCGCGTGCTGCAAAGGCACGGGTAACATCGAAACATGCTTTGCCATCCGCTTCGCGGCTGGCGAGTCACTTTTCCTTGCCCGTGCAAAGAGGCGCTTCCCGGCGCCGAATGGCTGCCTGGAAATAACAAGGAAGAACGCCAACCCGAACCCCTCGCCGTCCGGCCGCGCCGGCCGGTGCCCTGCGCTTCCCGCAACGGCGGAGCAGGGCCCATGTCTCGCTTCGCCCGGGCGTACGGCCTCCACTGCGCCGCCGTGGCGGCGATGCCAGGTTCGCTGCAACGGGCGGAATGACAGCAACAGCAACACGGCAGGGCAGGAGTGCCTGGAAAAAAAGGAGGGCGAAGCTTTCGCTTCGCCCTCCCGGGTTCACCTGCCTCCGACCCTCAGCAGCAGCGGAAGCCGCTGCGGCCCCCGTAGCGGGCTTCCTGCCGCTCGCGGAAGAAGGTCTTGTAATCCATCGGCTCCTTGTCCGGATGCTTCTCCAGCATGTGCCGGACATAGTTGTCGTAGTCCGGGATGCCGCAGCACAGCCGCGCGGTCTGGACCAGCCGCCGCCACACCCGCTTGTGCGTGGCGTAGTGGGCGACGGGGACGAGCTGGGTACCCATGGCGTCCTCCTTACAGGTGGGCCTGCGCGGCCTGCTGTTCCGCGGTGAGCGCGACGTAGGCGGTCTCGCGGTCGGTGCGCGCCGGGTTGGCGCGAGCGGCCAGGATCGCGCGGATCGAGTAGAACAGGATCGAGAACACGACCAGCAGGAACAGCACGGTCAGGCCGGTGTTGACGTAGGCATTGGTCACCACCTGGTGCATCTGGTCCATGTTCTTGGCCGGGGCCAGCACCTGGCCGGAGGCGATACCGTCCTGGAACTTGCGTGCCTGGGCGAGGAAGCCCTGCGCCGGGTTGCTGTCGAAGATCTTGATCAGGCCTGCCCAGGTGGTGCAGATCAGCAGCCAGGCCGCGGGCAGGGCGGTGACCCAGGCGTAGCGGTCGCGCTTCATCTTGAACAGCACCACCGTGCCCAGCATGAGCGCGATGCCGGCCAGCATCTGGTTGGAGATACCGAACAGCGGCCACAGGGTCTGGATGCCCCCGAACGGATCGACCACGCCGGTGTAGAGCAGGTAGCCCCACAGTGCCACGCAGCCACCGGTGGCGATGATGTTGGCGCCCCAGGACTCGGTGCGGCGCAGCGCCGGGATGAAGTTGCCCAGCAGGTCCTGCAGCATGAAGCGGCCGGAGCGGGTGCCGGCGTCCACCGCGGTGAGGATGAACAGCGCCTCGAACAGGATCGCGAAGTGGTACCAGAACGCCATCATCGCGTCGCTGCCGCTGGGGATGGCCTCGTGCAGGATCTGGGCGATGCCCACCGCCAGCGTGGGCGCGCCACCGGCGCGGTGCAGGATGGTCGGTTCGCCGATCGCGGCGGCCGTGGCCTCCAGGTCCTGCGGGGTGATGGTGAAGCCCCACTGCTGGGTGATGTGCGCCGCGGCCGAAGCTGCGTCCGCGCCGATCACCGCCGCCGGGCTGTTCATGGCGAAGTACACGCCCGGGTCGATGATCGAGGCCGCGACCAGGGCCATGATCGCCACGAACGACTCCATCAGCATGCCGCCGTAGCCGATGTAGCGGGCGTGCCCCTCGTTGGCCAGCAGCTTGGGCGTGGTGCCCGAGCTGATCAGGGCATGGAAGCCGGACACCGCGCCGCAGGCGATGGTGATGAACAGGAACGGGAACATGCCGCCCTTCCACACCGGGCCGTCGCCGCTGGCGGCGAACTGGGTGAGCGCGGGCATGCGCAGTTCCGGCATCACGATCACGATGCCGATGGCCAGGGCGACGATGGTGCCGATCTTGAGGAAGGTGGACAGGTAGTCGCGCGGCGCCAGCAGCAGCCACACCGGCAGGACCGAGGCGACGAAGCCGTAGCCGATCAGCATCCAGGTGATCTGGGTCGCGGTGAAGGTGAAGGCCGGGCCCCAGGTCGGGTGCGAGGCGACCTGGCCGCCGAGCCAGATCGCGGCCAGCAACAGGACAAGGCCGACCACCGAGATCTCGCCGATCCGCCCGGGGCGGATGTAGCGCATGTAGATGCCCATGAAGATCGCGATCGGCATGGTCGCGATCACGGTGAACATGCCCCACGGGCTCTCCGCCAGCGCCTTGACCACCACCATCGCCAGCACCGCCAGGATGATGATCATGATCAGGAAGGCGCCGAACAGGGCGATGGTGCCGGGGACGCGGCCCATTTCCTCGCGCACCAGGTCGCCCAGCGAGCGGCCGTCGCGGCGCGAGGAGATGAACAGGACCATGAAGTCCTGCACCGCGCCGGCCAGCACCACGCCGACCACCAGCCACAGCAGGCCGGGCAGGTAGCCCATCTGCGCGGCGAGCACGGGGCCGACCAGGGGGCCTGCGCCGGCGATGGCGGCGAAGTGGTGGCCGAACAGCACATGCTTGTTGGTCGGCACGTAGTCGAGGCCGTCGTTGTGCAGCACGGCGGGCGTGGCCCGGCTGGGATCCAGTCCCATGACCCGGTCGGCGATGAACTGGCCGTAGAAGCGGTATGCAGCCAGGTAGATCGATACGGCCGCGACCACGATCCACAGCGCGTTGATCTGCTCGCCGCGTCGCAGTGCGATCGTGGCCAGACAGAACGCGCCGAGCAGCGCCAGCGCTGCCCACGCAACCTTCGAGAATGCCTTCATGTGTTGTCTCCGGCGGGGGTACGACAAGGGTCGTCCTGCGTGCCGGGACCGTCAATGCGCCTGCCGCCCCTGCGGCTTCGACTTTGGTCTTACCCGGCGGCGCGAGGATTCCACCGCGGATGTTGTCGCGGTGTGTTCACAGCCAGCGTGCGCGCTTGAACAGACGGTACAGCACCACGCACACCAGGCCCACGCCGGCCGCCAGCGCCGGGTAGGCCCAGCGCGGCGCCAGCTCGGGCATGTGCGCGAAGTTCATGCCGTACCAGCTGGTGACCAGGGTCGGCGCGGCCAGCAGCGCGGCCCAGGCGCCGAGGCGCTTGACCGTCTCGCCCTGGGCCAGGGTGACCAGCGACAGGTTCACGCTCAGCGCGGTGCCGAGCATGTCGCGCAGGCTGTCGATGGCGTCGTTGATCCGCACCACGTGGTCGTGCACGTCGCGCAGGTACAGGCGCACGTCCTCCGGCACCAGCTGGCCCTGCGCCGCCTGGCTGCGCACCAGCTGGGCCAGCACGTCCTGCAGCGGCGACACCGACACCCGCATGTTGGTCAGTTCGCGCTTGAGGTCGTACAGGCGCACCACGATCTCGCGGCGGTAGGTATCGGAGAAGATGTCGCGCTCCAGCGCGTGCAGGGTGTCGCGGTGGGCATCGACGATCGGGGCGTAGTTGTCGACGATGAAGTCGAGCACGCCGTACAGCGCCATCGCCGGCCCGGGGCGCAGCAGCTCCGGCTCGCGCTCCAGGCGCGCGCGTACCGGGGCGTAGGACAGCGAGGCGCCATGGCGCACGGTCAGCAGGAAGCGCCGGCCAAGGAAGGCGTGGGTCTCGCCGTAGGCGATGCGGCCCCCGTCCATCTGCGCGGTGTGCGCGGCCAGGAACAGGGTGTCGCCATAGGCCTCGACCTTGGGCCGCTGGTGCGCCTTGCCCGCGTCCTCCACCGCCAGCGGGTGCAGGCCCAGCGCGGCCTGCAGCCGGGCGAGGATTTCGTGCGCCGGTTCGTACAGGCCGATCCAGGCAAAGCCCGGGGCCTGCCCGGCGATGCGCTGGCCGACCTCTTCCAGCGACAGGTCCTGGCGCTGGCCGTCGCCGTCGTACCAGGCGCAGGCCAGGACGCAGGCGGGCAGGGGCGAGGGCGTGCTCATGCGCGGCATCCTGCGGGCTGCCCGTGCCGCCGGCAAGCCCGGCTCAGGCGCGGCGGCCCAGCGCCAGTGCCAGGGCCAGGTGCAGCGGCAGCAGCAGCGCGATCCACGGCTGGTTGGACTGCGCTTGCAGGCTCAGCCACTGCAGCACCCAGCCGAGGCAGGCGATCGCGGCCACGCCCCACGGCAACGCCCGGAACAAGCGCCCGGGCACGCGTCCGCGCAGCAGGGCGAAGGCGCCGGGAAGCAGCAGCAGGCACAGCGGGTCGAGCAGGAACAGGTTGCGGTTGGCCCAGCCGGCCTCGTGCGCGGTGCCCAGCCAGATGAAGGCCATCAGCGCGCCGCCGATGCCGCACAGCAGCCACAGCGGCGCGGCGAAGGCAGCCAGCGCGCGCGGGCGGCGGCGCAGGGCGAGGATCGCGGCGGCCCCGGCCAGGCCGGCCAGCAGCCACGGCCACACCCGGCGCGGGCGCTCCACGGGCTCGGGAGCGATCAGGTGCGGCAGCAGTTCGTGCTCGGACAGCACCAGCGGGCGGCCGTCGGCCCGGCGCGCCTCGCGCAGGCTGTCGGCCAGGCGCATCGGCACGAAGGCTTCCTCCCAGCGCGACAGCGGGCGGTCGGCGTACGGGCCCAACCCGAGGTCGAAGCCCAGCCACATCCACGGCGCTGGCCGCGCCAGGCGCACCGCCTCGCTGCGGTAGGTGTTGCCGCGTGAACGTCCCGCCAGCTGGCTGCGCAGCGCACCGCCCAGCGCCTGGTCGAGCGCGTCGCGCACCTGGGTGGCGCAGTTGGCGGTGAAGTAGTCGTAGCGGTAGCGCGCGTTCTCCGGACGGGCGCGTTCGGCCAGGCTTGCGGCCAGCGCGCGCGCCTGTTCCGGCTCCAGGTCCAGCCACTGCAGGGTCACGCCGCGGCCGGACTGGCGGTACTGCTCCAGGTCCTGCTCCAGCGGCAGCGCCACCAGCATGTACATCATCTCGCCGCGCACGAAGCGGGCGACGAAGTCCGGCTCGGTTGGGTCGAAGTAGCCGAAGTTGTACGAGACCGCCTCGCCGCTGGCCGGGTCGGCCACGACGATGGCGTCGTGGCCGAAGCGCTCGAAGAACACCTCGCCCGGCTGCATGGTCAGCACCCCGATGCGGGGCGCGGCCGCGGCCACCGGGGCCAGCAGCGCCAGCAGGCCGGCCAGCAGCAGGGCGGCCCAGGCACGCGCCGGCATCAGTGCCCGTCCACCGTCTCGGCCGGCAGCACGCCGACCTGGAAGGCGCGCACCCGACGCGCGTCGGCGCGGATCACGCGGAACGCGAAGCGGTCCAGGGTCAGCTCCTCGCCGACCTCGGGCAGGTGGCCGATGGCCTCGGTCACCAGGCCGCCGATGGTGTCGTACTCGTCGTCGGGGAAGTCCGCGCCGAAGCGCTGGTTGAAGTCGCCGATCGGGGTCAGCGCGTCGACGATGTACTGGCCGTCGGCCTGCACCGCGATCAGCGCGCTGTCGTCGGCGGCCTCGTCGTGCTCGTCGTCGATCTGGCCGACGATCTGCTCCAGCACGTCCTCGATGGTGACCAGGCCGGCCACGCCGCCGTACTCGTCGACCACGATCGCCATGTGGTTGCGCGAGAGCCGGAACTCCTTGAGCAGGACGTTGAGCTTCTTGGATTCGGGGATCAGCACCGCCGGACGCAGCAGCGGGTTGATCTCGCACGGGCCCCGGTTGGCGGCCACGCCGCGCAGCAGGTCCTTGGCCAGCAGGATGCCGAGGATCTCGTCGCGGTCCTCGCCGTGCACCGGGAAGCGCGAGTGGCCGGATTCGACCACCTGGGCGATCAGTTCGGAGAAGGGCGCGTCGGCCGAAAGCGAGACCATCTGCGACCGCGACACCATGACGTCGCCCACGGTCAGCTCGGAGACCGAGAGCGCGCCTTCCATCATGCGCAGGGTGTCGGCGTCGATCAGCCCGTTGCCCTGGGCGTCGCGCAGCAGGGCGACCAGGTCCTCGCGGGTGTCGGGTTCGCCGGAAAAGGCGGCGCTGATGCGCTCGAGCCAGTTGCGTCGCCGCTCGTGCGGCTCGGAAGCGTGGTGGCTGCTACTGTCGTCTTCTGACATCTGGGGTGGAAACGGCGCCCCGATGCGGGGGCGTTGGGTCCCAGTCTAGCGTGGAAGGGCGACGCCGGGCGAGGCGCCGGTCGCAGGCGCGGGCTCCCCGGGTTCCAGCGGATCGCGGCTGTAGCTGCAGCCGGCCAGGGTCTTGCCCGGGTGGGAATCCACGTTCGAGACGTTGATCACGGCCGACTCGATCCAGCCGCCGTCCTCCGCGGCAACCTCCTCGGCCCGCACCTCCAGCCCGAACAGGGCCTTCTGCGGGGTGTCGATCCCGGTTTCCAGGCGCAGTTCCCGCGCCAGCACCCGCGGGTCCCCCAGGTCGAGCACGGCGAGGATGGCGTCGCCGGCCAGGGCGATGTGGTCGGTGCGGTGCCCGAACACCTCGACCGGGGTGTTGAGCCGGTACTCGAGCATGAACGGGTTGGCCTGGGCCTGCGGGCGCCAGCCGAGCGCGACCGCGGCCAGCGGGTCGGCCTGGACCGGCGCCAGCTGCATGAACGCTTCGTACGAGCCGCGGCACTCGATCAGCGCGCCCAGGTCGGGGGCGGCGGGGCGATCGGCGGCGGCCGGGGCGAGGGCCAGGAGCAGGGCGGCGGCGGGGAGGCGCGTGGACACGGCTCAGTCCCCGCGCTCGGCCGCGTACGGGTCCGGCAGCCCCAGGCTGGCGAGGATCTCCCGCTCCAGCTGTTCCATGGCCTCGGCCTCCTTGTCGTCCTCGTGGTCCCAGCCCAGCAGGTGCAGGGTGCCGTGCACGGTGAGGTGGGCGTAGTGCGCGGCCAGG
Organism: Pseudoxanthomonas sp. GW2; assembly: GCF_000283075.1. Classification (NCBI taxonomy): domain Bacteria; kingdom Pseudomonadati; phylum Pseudomonadota; class Gammaproteobacteria; order Lysobacterales; family Lysobacteraceae; genus Pseudoxanthomonas; species Pseudoxanthomonas sp. GW2. Next base: position 58,257 of record NZ_ALIP01000044.1, on the reverse strand, counting down.
GCCTTGCCCTGCTCGGCCGCCTCGCGCGCCACCACCGGCGCGCAGATCACCAGGTCGCCCAGCAGCGGGAACTTGACCCCCTTGGGCAGGCCTTCCGGCAGCTCGGCCGGGAAGCTCAGCACGTTGGTGGCGTAGTCCTTGCCGCGGTAGTGGCGGTTGAGTGCCTGGCCCTCGGGCGCGTCGACGATGCGGATGGCCAGGTCGGCCTCGCGGATGCGTCCGGCCAGCGCGGCGGCCACCCACTTGCGGAAGCTCTGCGCGGCGGGCACGCCGGCGCGCGGCACCGCGTAGCTCACCGCGACATCGAGACGGACGGGGCCCTTGGTCATGGCTGCAGGATCGACGGGAATGGACGCGCAGTATCGCGCGCGGCGGCCGCGGCCGCGAGCGCGGCGCCTACCCGCGTTCCTCTTCCTGCCGGGCCGGGGCCTCGCGGTCGCGGCGGTCGTAGGCGTTGACGATGCGCGCCACCAGCGGGTGGCGGACCACGTCGCGGCCCTCGAAGAAGGTGAAGCTCACGCCTTCCACCCCGCGCAGCACCTCGATCGCGTCCTTCAGGCCCGACTTGACGTGCTTGGGCAGGTCGACCTGGGTCATGTCGCCGGTGACCACCGCGGTGGAGCCGAAGCCCAGGCGGGTCAGGAACATCTTCATCTGCTCGATGGTGGTGTTCTGGGCCTCGTCCAGGATCACGAAGGCGTCGTTGAGGGTGCGGCCGCGCATGTAGGCCAGCGGCGCGATCTCGATGACGTTCTTCTCCAGCAGCTTGACCACCTTCTCCACGCCCAGCATCTCGTACAGGGCGTCGTACAGCGGGCGCAGGTAGGGATCGACCTTCTGGGTCAGGTCGCCGGGCAGGAAGCCGAGCTTCTCGCCGGCCTCCACAGCCGGGCGTACCAGCACCAGGCGCTGCACCCGCGACTCGTTGAGCGCGTCCACCGCCATGGCCACGGCCAGGAAGGTCTTGCCGGTGCCGGCCGGGCCGATGCCGAAGTTGATGTCGTGGGTGGCGATCGAATGCAGGTAGCGGGCCTGGTTGGCGCCGCGGCCGCGGATGGTGCCGCGGCGCACCTTCACCGTCACCTCCTGCGGCTGGTAGCCGACCTCGTCGATGCGGTCGACGTTGGCCTCGTTCAGGCGCAGGTGGATGGCGTGGCTGTCGAAGGTGGTCTCGCCGGCCTCCGCGTACAGCGCCTGCAGCAGGTGCTCGGTGCGCGACACCGCCTCGGACTGGCCGGTGACGCGGAACACGTTGCCGCGGTTGGCGATCTCCACGCCCAGGCGCAGTTCGATCTGGCGCAGGTGCTGGTCGAACGGCCCGGCTAGGTTGGCCAGGCGCTCGGTGTCGGCGGGTTCGAGGGTGAAGTCGCGCTGGGTCGGGGTGGTCATCGGCGGGGCGCGGCCTGCGCGCGGGACGCGCGGGCGCCGTTCGGTCGGGGGCAGAAAGGGTAGCGCGGGGCAGGGAGCGGAGCCAGTGAAAACCCCGCTCCCGCCGGTGGTGCCCCGGCCGGCGGACGGGCCGCCGCGCCAGAGGCCTCAGGCCACCACCACCTCGCCGCGCAGCGAGTTGGTCAGGGCCGCGGTGATGCGCACGTCCACGAACTGGCCGACCAGGCGCGGATTGCCGGGGAAGTTCACCGAGCGCATGTTCTCGGTCTTGCCGGTCAGCTCGGCCGGGTCCTTCTTCGACGGGCCTTCCACCAGCACCTTCTGCACCGTGCCGACCATGGCCCCGGAGATGCGCGCGGCATTGGCGTTGATCGTGGCCTGCAGGTGCGCCAGGCGCGCATGCTTGACCTCGTCGCTGACGTCGTCGGGCAGGTCCGCGGCCGGGGTGCCGGGGCGGCGCGAATAGATGAAGGAGAAGCTCTGGTCGAAGCCCACGTCCTCGATCAGCTTCATGGTCTTCTCGAAGTCCGCGTCGGTCTCGCCGGGGAAGCCGACGATGAAGTCCGAGCTGATCGAGATGTCCGGGCGCACCGCGCGCAGCTTGCGGATCTTCTGCTTGAACTCCAGCGCGGTGTAGCCGCGCTTCATCGCGCTGAGGATGCGGTCGCTGCCGGACTGCACCGGCAGGTGCAGGTAATTGGCCAGCTGCGGCACGTCGCGGTAGGCCTCCACCAGCGAGTCGGAGAACTCCAGCGGGTGCGAGGTGGTGAAGCGGATGCGGCCGATGCCCTCGATCTGGGCGATGGTGCGGATCAGCAGGCCAAGGTCGGCGACTTCGTCCGTGCCTTCGCCCATCGGCCCGCGGTAGGCGTTGACGTTCTGGCCCAGCAGGTTGATCTCGCGCACGCCCTGGGCGGCCAGCTGCGCGACCTCGACCAGCACGTCCTCGAACGGGCGGCTGACCTCGGTGCCGCGGGTGTAGGGCACCACGCAGAAGCTGCAGTACTTGGAGCAGCCCTCCATGATCGAGACGAAGGCGCTGGGGCCTTCGGCGCGCGGCTCGGGCAGGCGGTCGAACTTCTCGATCTCCGGGAAGGAGATGTCGACCTGCGGGCGCTTCTGCTCGCGCCGGGCGCGGATCAGCTCCGGCAGGCGGTGCAGGGTCTGCGGACCGAACACCAGGTCCACGTAGGGCGCGCGGCGGATGATCGCCTCGCCTTCCTGCGAGGCCACGCAGCCGCCGACGCCGATGATCACGTCGCGGCCGCCGTCCTTGAGCGCCTTCCAGCGGCCGAGCTGGCTGAACACCTTCTCCTGGGCCTTCTCGCGGATCGAGCAGGTGTTGACCAGGACGACGTCGGCCTCCTCCGGGTTGTCGGTCAGTTCCAGGCCCTCGTGCTCGGCGAGCACGTCGGCCATGCGGGCCGAGTCGTACTCGTTCATCTGGCAACCGTGGGTCTTGATGTAGAGCTTGCCGCGGGCCCCGCCGGGAATGGCGCGCGGGGCGGCGCCCGGCAGCGGGACCAGGGACGGGGCGGGGGTGGTGGCGGGCGCGATGGCGGCGTCCGGAGCGCGCTCCGGCGTGGCGGTCATCCCGGTCATGGCGGTTAATCCAGGCGGGCAGGGGCCGGCATTGTAGCCGCGAAGCCGGACCGGCGCCCCGGTTTGCCGGCCCGCGACTTGGCAAGGCGGCCGGCAGCCGGGATACTCCCGGCCCATGGGGAACCTGGGGAAGGCAGCCGTCCTGCTGCTGCTCGGGCTGGCTGCGCTTCCGGCCAGCGCGGGCACCGTATACCGGTGCGTCGGCAGTGACGGTGTATCCAGCTACGTGACCAAGCGCGTGCCCGGCGCCCGTTGCGCCGTGGCCAGCCATTTCACGCCCGATCGCCGCAGCCCCAGGCCCGCCGCGCCGCCCGCGGCCGCCCCGGCCAGTACGGCCAGTACGGCCAGTACGGCTGCCGCACCGGCCACCCTGGTCCCGGCGGCCATCACCACCCCGGCATCCGCTGCCAGCCCCGCGACCGCGGCCACGCCGCCCCGGCGCCGGGTCAGCGGCCAGGTTTATTCCTACGTCAAGGACGGGGTGCGCCACTTCAGCAGCCGGCCCCCGGCCCGCGGTTCCGGCGCCAGCGGCGTGCGCGCGGTGGCCTACAGCTTCATGGAGACCTGCTACGCCTGCGCGGTCCAGCCGGGGGTGAGCTTCGCCACCGTGCGCCTGAACACCGACGCCTACCGCGACGAGATCGCCGCGGCCGCGCGCGAGTTCGGGGTGGAGGAAGCGGTGGTGCGGGCGGTGATCCACGCCGAATCGGCCTTCAACCCGATGGCGCTGTCGCACGCCGGTGCCCAGGGACTGATGCAGCTGATGCCGGCCACCGCCCAGCGCTTCGGGGTCAGCGACAGCTTCGACGCGCGCCAGAACATCCGCGGCGGGACCCAGTACCTGGCCTGGCTGCTGAAGCGCTACAACGGCGACCTGACCCTGGCCGCGGCCGGGTACAACGCCGGCGAGGGCGCGGTGGACCGCTACAACGGGGTGCCGCCGTACAGCGAGACCCAGCGCTACGTGCAGCGCGTGGGCGTGCTGGCCGAGCGATACCGCGGCGTGCTGGCGGCGCGCTGAGGCCGCGGGGACGGGCATGCGACCGGGACGCAGCATGCGAGGGACAGGCCGCCATTGTCGGCCCATTAAGCGTTCCGTTACACTTCCCTGTCTTTTGCGACCAGCCATGGTCGCGGGCAGCCAACGCTACCAGCTGAAGATTTTCGGAGTGCCGGATGGCCAACGATGAGGTCCAAGCGCCCGTGAACACGGGCCGACGCCGGTTCCTGACCGCCACCACCGCCGTGGTGGGGGCCGTGGGCGCCGGTTTCGCCGCAGTGCCGTTCATCAAGTCGTGGAACCCGAGCGCCCGGGCCAAGCTGGCCGGCGCCCCGGTGACCGCCGACATCAGTGCCCTGCAGGAGGGCCAGCGGCTGATCCTGGAGTGGCGCGGCCAGCCGATCTGGATCGTCAAGCGTTCCAAGGCCGTGCTCGACGCACTGCCTACGCTGGACGGCCGCCTGCGCGACCCGCAGTCGGAGAATCCGGACCAGCAGCCGGAGTACGTGCGCCAGGCCAACCCGGTGCTGCGCTCGCTCAAGCCCGAGATCTCGGTGCTGGTGGGCCTGTGCACCCACCTGGGCTGCTCGCCGGAGATGGCCGCCGAGATCAAGCCCGAGCCGTACGACCCGGAGTGGAAGGGCGGCTACTTCTGCCCGTGCCACAAGTCCCGCTTCGACATGGCCGGGCGCGTGTTCCAGGGCGTGCCGGCGCCGACCAACCTGGTCGTGCCGCCGCACCACTACGCCGACGACAACACCATCGTCATCGGCGTCGATCCGCAGGGGGCATAAGCCATGGCCAACATCTTCACCCGCGCCGCCACCGGCGTGATGGACTGGGTCAACGCGCGCGCGCCGGCCCTGGCGCCGATGTACCGGAAGCACATGTCCGAGTACTACGCGCCGAAGAACTTCAACATCTGGTACATCTTCGGCGTGCTGTCGCTGGTGGTGCTGGTCAACCAGATCGTGACCGGCATCTTCCTGACGATGCACTTCAAGACCAGCGCGGCGGAAGCCTTCGCCTCGGTCGAGTACATCATGCGCGACGTCGAGTGGGGCTGGCTGATCCGGTACATGCACAGCACCGGCGCCTCGCTGTTCTTCATCGTCGTCTACCTGCACATGTTCCGCGGCCTGATGTACGGCTCGTACCAGAAGCCGCGCGAGCTGGTGTGGATCCTCGGCATGCTGATCTACCTGGTGCTGATGGCCGAGGCCTTCATGGGCTACGTGCTGCCGTGGGGCCAGATGTCGTTCTGGGGCGCCAAGGTGATCATCTCGCTGTTCGGCGCGATCCCGGTGATCGGCAACGGCCTGACCGAGTGGATCATGGGCGACTACCTGCCCTCCGACGCCACCCTCAACCGCTTCTTCGCCCTGCACGTGATCGCGCTGCCGCTGGTGCTGCTGCTGCTGGTCGTGCTGCACCTGGGCGCGCTGCACGAGGTCGGTTCCAACAACCCCGACGGCGTGGAGATCAAGAAGGGCCCGAAGGGCAACCGCTGGTCGCCCACCGCGCCGGCCGACGGCGTGCCGTTCCACCCGTACTACACGGTGAAGGACACCTTCTACGTGTGCCTGATGCTGCTGGTGGCGGCCTTCATCATCTTCTTCGCCCCGGCGTTTGGCGGCTGGTTCCTCGAGCACGACAACTTCACCGAGGCCAACAGGCTGGTCACCCCGGAACACATCAAGCCGGTGTGGTACTACACGCCCTTCTACGCGATGCTGCGCGTGGTCCCGGACAAGCTCGGCGGCGTGCTGGTGATGTTCGGCGCGATCGCGATCCTGTTCGCGGTGCCGTGGCTGGACCGCTCCAAGGCCAAGTCCTACCGCTACCGCGGCGTGCTGTCCTGGGCGCTGCTGCTGGGCTTCGCCTTCAGCTTCGTGTGGCTGGGCAAGATCGGCGCCGGCCCGGGCACGGATCCGGTCGAGACCATCGTCGGCCGCTTCCTGACCGCCTACTACTTCCTGTTCTTCCTGACCATGCCGATCTGGACCAAGATCGACAAGACCAAGCCGGTGCCGGAACGGGTGACGACGCATGACTAAGAAGTGGATTGCACTCCTGGCTTCGGCCGCGATCGGGCTGCTGTCCTCGGCCTCCGCGCTGGCCGCCTCCGGCGGCCAGCTGCAGCAGGCCGGCAACGACCTGTCCGACCGCGCCTCGCTGCAGCGCGGCGCGGCGCTGTACATGAACTACTGCTCCGGCTGCCACTCGCTGAAGTACCTGCGCTACTCGCGCATGGGCGAGGACCTCGGCCTGACCGAAGAAGAGGTGATGCAGAACCTCAACTTCACCGGCGCCAAGTACGGCGAGCAGATCCACGTCGCGCTGGCCCCGGCGGACGCCGAGAAGTGGTTCGGCAAGATGCCGCCGGACCTGAGCCTGATCTCGCGCGTGCGCGGCAGCGACTGGCTGTACACCTACCTCAAGTCCTTCTACCTGGACGAGACCCGCCCGCTGGGCTGGAACAACAAGCTGTTCCCGAACGTCTCCATGCCCAACCCGCTGTGGGAGCTGCAGGGCCTGCAGCACGCCGAGTACGGCGAGCCGGACGAGGCGGGCGAGCGCCATCCGGAGCGGCTGGTGGTGACCTCCCCGGGCAAGGTGAGCACCCAGGAGTTCGACCAGGCGGTGCGCGACATCACCAACTTCCTGGAGTACGCCGGCGAGCCGGCTGCGCTCAAGCGCCAGGCCATCGGCATCTGGGTGATCCTGTTCCTGGTGGCGCTCTCGTTCCTGGCCTACCTGCTCAAGCAGGAATACTGGCGGGACGTGCATTGAGGTCCCCCCTCCAGGGTTCGCAGCCAAGGCCGGGTCTCCCCCGGCCTTGCGCTTTTTGGCGCCGGAACGGCACACTCGGGGGATTATCACGACCGGCGGCGAGGGGCCGCCGGCGTTGGTGCGACCGGCGGAGCCCGGTCGTCGGAGGCCCAGATGGCAGCGAGCGTGCGCATGCGCAATACCCTGACTTTGTTTTCCTCCGTCGATGACGTCCTGTGTCATCGAGTACGCCTGGTCCTGGCGGCCAAGGGCGTGACCTACGACCTGGTGGCGGTGGATGCCCAGAACCCGCCCGAGGACCTGATCCACCTCAACCCCTACCACTCGGTGCCCACCCTGGTGGAGCGCGAGCTGGTGCTGTACGCCGCCTCGGTGGTCAGCGAATACCTGGACGAGCGCTACCCGCACCCGCCGCTGATGCCGGTGGACCCGCTGTCGCGCGCGCGCCTGCGCCTGGCGATGCTGCGCATCGAGCACGACTGGGTGCCGCAGGTGCAGGCCATCCAGCTGGGCAACAAGCAGCAGGCCGAGGCCGGCCGCAAGCGCCTGCGCGAGCTGCTGACCGAGTCGCTGCCGCTGTTCAAGGCCAGCAAGTTCTTCCTCAACCCCGAGATGAGCCTGGCCGACTGCGCCATGGCCCCGATCATCTGGCGCCTGCCGGCGCTGGACGTGCCGCTGCCGAAGGACGGCAAGGCCATCGAGGACTACGGCAACCGCATCTTCCGCAACCCCGGTTTCGCCCGCAGCCTCACCGAGCAGGAACGGAAGCTGCGCGACCTTCCGGTCTGAACGGCGCCGCGGCGGCCCCCGGCCGCCGCGGTCGCGTAGACTGTCCGCATGAGCGACGACGTCCCCCGCATGACCTCCTACCGTCCGTACCTGCTGCGGGCGCTCACCGAGTGGATCAACGACAACGGCATGACCCCGCACATCCTGGTGGATGCGTCGGTGCCGGGGGTCCAGGTGCCGCCGGGTGCGGTGCGCGACGGCAAGGTGGTGCTCAACATCGCCGACCGCGCCGTGGTCGGCCTGCACATCGACAACGCCTGGATCGGCTTCACCGCGCGCTTCGGTGGCGTCAGCCAGCCGGTCAGCGTGCCGGTCAGCGCGGTGCTGGCGGTGTACGCGCGCGAGACCGGGCAGGGCATGGTCCTGCCCGAGGACACCGGCCTGCCACCCGATGCGGCGAGCGACGAGCACGACGGCCCGGACGACACGCCCCCGGCGCCGGAACCGCCGCCGGCCGGCAAGCGCCCGCACCTGCGGGTGGTCAAGTAAGCCCGATGCACGCGCCGGCCCTTGGCCGGCGCGGCCGTTTCAGTCCTGCAGGCCGGCGCGGCCGCGCGCAGGCAGGGGAACGACCGTGGCCCCGGACGAGGGCCCGGTGAACGACACCAGGCGCCCGCCGCGCAGCACCAGCCGTCCGCTGTGGCGGTCGGTGCCGTCGTGCGAATAGTCGAAGCGGAAGGTGCGCTCCAGGCCAAGCCAGCCGTCCTCGCGCCGGTACAGGCGCAGGCCGGCGGCGTGCACGCTGTGGTCCAGCCATTGCACGCCGGCGGCGGCGCAGGCATCGCGGCCGAGGGCCTCGGCGCGTTCGGCCGCCGCGCGCGCCGCGTTCCAGAACGCGACCATCGCGGCGCCGGCAATCATCAGCAGGATCAGGCTGGGCATGCGCGGACTCTAGCCCAGCGCCGCCGCGTGCGCACCGGTCAGTCGCCGTCCGCGGTGGCGTCCGGTGGCGTGGATCCGGATGCGGGCGCGGCAACGGGTTCCGGTCCAGCCGCCGGTGCCGGTGCGGGCGTTGCCGGCACCGGCGGGGCGCCGGACCACAGCGCATCCAGTTCCGCCTGCGTCCGCAGTTTCAGCAGCACCGCCCAGTCGCGCCGGTTGAGGCTGCAGGCCTCCGGGCGGGCGGGGCCGCAGGCGGCCGCGGGCATGGTGCCGTCGTAGTCGGCGCCGGCGGTCTGGCCGGCGCCGACAAGGCCGGCGACGCTGCGCTCCAGGCGTCCGGTGCGATCCAGCGGCAGCTGGCGCATCACCACGGAATTGAGCACGTTGCCGCCGATCGAATAGAGGGTGCGGTCGCCGCCGGGATTGGCCGCGACCACCACCTCGCAGTGCGACTGCCGCGGCAGTGGCCCGCTGCCGGACAGGCCGGCGCGCAGTCCCGCGGCGCCCCGGCCCTCGTCGTTCCCGCGCAGGAAGCACAGCAGGTCGCCCGGCGCGGGCTTGTCCGCGAACGGATCGGCGTAGCGGTACGGGCTGTGCTCCGGATCGCGGTAGGCCTGGGCGATGTAGTCCATGTGCCGCGGCGAGGCAGCGAAGTTCGGCACCCCGGCGCGGCGCACGACCCAGGAGACGAACGCCGCCGACCAGGGGTGGTCGAGCAGGAAGGCGCGGCAGTCGCTGTCGTAGTGGCGGTCGCCCGGCGGCAGGAAGCAGCTGGGGGCGCCGGGGAGCGCGCCCATCTGCGCCAGGGTGCCGCTCTCGCGCCAGTAGCGCGCGACCTGCTGCCAGGCCGGGGTGGCATCGTCCGCGAGCCGGGTGCGGTCGCCTTCGCCCAGGGCCAGCGCGATCACCCGGCCCTCGCTGTCGATGAAGGGCCGGTACCACAGCCGGTACTCTTGGCAGGCGACCCGGGCCACCGCCGCAGCGGTGCGCTCGACGCCATAGCGCGGTGGCAGGTCGCAGGCCTCGACCGCGGCGCGGGCCGGCGCCGGGGCCAGGAGCAGCCCGGCCAGGGCGAGCAGGATCAGGCAGGGGAGGTTGGGGCGCATGCGGACTCCTTTCCCGTGGCCCCGAGGTTAGCCGCTGGCGGTGGGCGCGGCGTGACCGCGGCTCAGGCGGGCGGCGGGCCGAGCTTGAGCGACAGGTCGATCGCGCGCACGTGCTTGGTCAGGGCGCCGATGGAAATGAAGTCCACGCCGTCCTCGGCGATCGCGCGCAGGCCTTCCAGGCCGACGCTGCCGGAGACCTCCAGCGGGATGCGGCCGGCGAACGGCGCCGAGCGGGCGATGCGCACCGCCTCGCGGCGGGTGGCGGCGTCGAAGTCGTCGACCAGGATGCGGTCGCAGCCGGCTTCCAGCGCCTCGCGCAGCTCGTCCAGGGTTTCGACCTCGACGATCAGCGGCAGGTCGGGCCGCGCCGCCCGCGCGGCCTGGATCGCGGCGCCGACCGAACCGGCCACGCGCACGTGGTTCTCCTTGAGCATCACCGCGTCGTACAGGCCCATGCGGTGGTTGCCGCCGCCGCCGGCGCGCACCGCGTACTTCTGCGCCTGGCGCAGGCCGGGCAGGGTCTTGCGGGTATCGAGGATGGTGGTGCCGGTGCCGCGCACGGCCTCGACGTAACGGGCCGTCACCGTGGCGGTGCCGCTGAGGGTCTGCATGAAGTTGAGCGAGGTACGCTCGGCGCTCACCAGCGCCCGGGTGCGGCCATGCAGGACGGCCAGCACGGTGCCGGCGGCCACGCGCTGGCCCTCGGCCACGTGCCATTCGATGCGGACCTGCGGGTCGAGCACGCGGTGCGTGGCCTCGAACCAGGGGCGGCCGGCGACGACCGCGTCTTCCTTGCACAGCAGGTAGGCCCGCTCGGGCTGGTCCGGCAGCAGGGCGGCGGTGGCGTCGCCGTCGCCGATGTCCTCGGCCAGGGCGCGGCGCACGTCCTCCAGCACCACCGCTTCCGGGGGCGGGAGCAGGTCCGGCCGGCTCATGCCGGCGGGAAGTCGGCCACCTGGGCCGTGGCCAGGGCTTCCTCGACCAGCAGCACCGGGATGCCGTCCTCGATCCGGTAGACGTGGCGGCGGTCGCGGGTGACCAGGGCCTCGCGCAGCGGTTCGCGCTGCGGCGTGCCGTCGGCGCGGCTCACCTGGCCGGCGGCGATGGCGCGGTTGAGCGCTTCCAGCCCGCGCGACTCCAGCAGGGCCAGCGGCTGGCGGGTGTCGGGCGAACAGAGCAGGTCGAGCAGCTTGCGGTCCATGGCATTCGGTCGGGGAGCGGAGGCGGCTAGAATACGGCCTTGCCACCGAGGACGGCCATGCCAGCCCAGCCCAATCCGCCCGCGCCCACCGCCGCCGCGCCCCTGGTCGGCGTCGTGATGGGTTCCCGCTCCGACTGGGAGACGATGCAGCACGCCGTGCAGAAGCTCGAGGCCCTCGGGGTTCCGCACGAAGTCCGCGTCGTGTCCGCGCATCGCACCCCCGACGTGCTGTTCGAGTACGCCGCCAGCGCCCAGGCGCGCGGCCTGCGCGCGATCATCGCCGGCGCCGGTGGTGCGGCCCACCTGCCGGGCATGCTCGCCTCCAAGACCCCGGTGCCGGTGCTGGGCGTGCCGGTGCAGAGCCGCGCGCTCAACGGCCTGGATTCGCTGCTGTCGATCGTGCAGATGCCGGCCGGCATCCCGGTCGCGACCTTCGCCATCGGCAACGCCGGCGCCGCCAATGCCGGCCTGTTCGCCGCGGCGATGCTGGCCGCCGACCATCCGGACATCGCCCGCGCGCTGGAAGCTTTCCGCCAGCGCCAGACCGAGGACGTCATGGCCAATGACGACCCGCGGCAGTGAGTCGCCGCGCATGAGCCGTCGCCAACGCGTGGGGATCCTCGGGGGCGGGCAGCTGGCGCGGATGATGGCGCTGGCCGGCCTGCCGCTGGGGCTGCAGTTCAAGGTGCTGGACCCGGCCGCCGACGCCTGCGCCGGCGAGTGCGCGCCGCTGCTCAACGCCGCGTTCGACGATGCCGCCGCGCTGCAGGCGCTGGCCGGCGAGGTCGACGTGGTCACCTTCGATTTCGAGAACGTGCCGGCCGACAGTGCCCGTGCCCTGGCCGGCAAGGTGCCGGTGTTCCCGGCGCCGGATGCGCTGGCCGTGGCCCAGGACCGCCTGGCCGAGAAGACCCTGTTCCGCGAACTGGGCATCCCGGTGCCGGCGTTCGCCGCGGTCGACAGCCGCGAAGGGCTGGAGCGCGCGCTGGACGAGGTCGGCGTGCCGTGCATCCTCAAGACCCGCCGCCTGGGCTACGACGGCAAGGGCCAGTTCCGCATCCGCAGCCACGCCGACGCCGATGCCGCCTGGGAGGCGCTGGGCGCGCAGGCGGCGCGGGTAGGCTTGATCCTCGAGGCCTTCGTGCCGTTCGACGGCGAGGTCAGCGTGGTTGCCGTGCGCGGCCGCGACGGCGAATTCCGCGCCTGGCCGCTGACCGCCAACTGGCATGTCGACGGCGTGCTCTCGGCCAGCCTGGCGCCGGCGCCGGTGCCGGCCCGGGTGCAGGACACCGCGCTTCGCTACGCCCGCCTGCTGGCGGAGAAGCTGGGCTACGTCGGCGTGTTCGCGCTGGAGCTGTTCCGCCGCGGCGACCAGCTGCTGGCCAACGAAATGGCGCCGCGCGTGCACAACTCCGGGCACTGGACGATCGAGGGCGCGGAGACCTCGCAGTTCGAGAACCACCTGCGCGCCGTGCTGGGCCTGCCGCTGGGCAGCACCGCGATGCGCGGCCATGCCTGCATGCTCAACTGGATCGGCGCGATGCCGGACGCGGCCGGCGTGCTCGGCCAGGCCGGCGGCCACTGGCACGACTACGGCAAGGAGCCGCGCGCAGGGCGCAAGGTCGGCCATGCCACCTTCCGCGCCGACACGCCGCACGCGCTGGCCGATGCGCTGGAGGCCGCCGGCGCGGCGCTGGAGCAGCAGGCGCAGGTCGTGCCGGTCGTGGCCCTGCTGCGCGGCTGAGCCGCGCCGTGGCCGGTCAGCGCAGGCGGCGGGCCACGGCCTCCCAGTCCACCACCTTCCAGAAGCCGGCCAGGTAGGCGGCGCGGTCGTCCTGGTGGTCCATCCACCAGGCGTGTTCCCACAGGTCGCAGGCCAGCAGCGGGGTGTCGCTGCCGGTGGCCGGGGTGCTGGCGCCGCGGGTGACCAGGATGCCGGGGCTGCCGTCGGGGCGCTGCACCAGCCAGGCCCAGCCGGGCCCGGGCTGGGCCAGGGCCATGCGCTCGAACTCGGCGCGGAAGCCGGCGAGGTTGCCGTAGCGGCGTGCCAGCAGGTCGGCCAGCGCGCCGCGCGGTTCGCCGCCGCCGCGTGGCGACATGCAGCTCCAGTAGAAAGCGTGGTTCCAGGCCTCGGCGGCGGCCTCCGCCAGCCGGCCCTGGGCCCGGCGCAGCAGCTCCGGCAGCGCCAGCGCCTCCAGCCCGGAGCCAGGCAGCAGGCGGTTGAGCGCCTCCACATGCTCGCGGTGCACGCCACGGTGCGCTTCCAGCGCGGCGGCGGAAACATGGGGCTCCAGCGCGGTGCGCGCGTAGGGCAGGTCGGGCAACTCGAACGGCATCGGGGGACTTTCCGGGGGAGGCGCGGCGTCGGGGCGGCCGCGCTGGGATTACAATTGCAACTTCAGTGTAGCCGACGGCCGTCCAGGCCCCGGCGTCAGGAGACTCGCAATGGCGGTGATGGATCGCATCCAGGCCGAGGTCGAGAGCCGGCCAATCGTGCTGTTCATGAAGGGCACTCCGGCGTTCCCGATGTGCGGGTACTCGGCCCGCGCGGTGCAGGCCCTGCAGGCCGCCGGGGCCAAGGACCTGCACACGGTCAACGTGCTGGAGGAGCCGGAGATCCGCGCCAACCTGCCGCGCTATTCCAACTGGCCGACCTTCCCGCAGCTGTTCCTGCACGGCGAGCTGATCGGCGGCTGCGACATCACCCTGGAGCTGCTGGAGTCCGGCGAGCTGCAGCGGATGGTCAGCGAAGCGCAGACGCAATGAGCCTGGTTGGTCTTCCCGTGGCGGCGCCAAGGCCGCTGGCAGGTCGTGTCGTGCTCGTGGCCGGTGCCCATGGCGGGCTGGGCAGCGTGGCTTCCCGTGCCTGCGCCGAAGCCGGCGCCACCGTGGTCCTGCTGGGCCGCAAGCTGCCGCGGCTCAACCGCGTGTACGACGCCGTCGCCGCGGCGGGCCCGGAGCCGCTGCTGTACCCGCTGGACCTGGAGGGCGCCACGCCGGACGACTACGCCGAGCTGGCCGGGCGCATCGAGGCCGAGCTGGGCCGGCTGGATGGCATCCTGCACTGCGCCGCCGAGTTCCGCGGCCTGACGCCGCTGGAACACCAGGACCCGGCCCAGTTCGCCCGCGCCATCCACGTCAACCTGACCGCGCCGTGGTGGCTGCTGCAGGCCTGCCTGCCGCTGCTGCGCCAGGCGCCGGACCCGGCGGTGGTGCTGGCGGTGGACGACCCGGCGCGGGTGGGGCAGGCGTACTGGGGCGGCTACGGCGTGGCCCAGCACGGGCTGCACGCGCTGCTGCGCATGCTGGCCGCCGAGCTGGCCAACGACCCGGTGCGCGTCTGCGGCCTGCAGCCGGGGCCGATGCGCACCCCGTTGCGCGCCCGCGCCTACGCCGACGACCTGGCCGCCGACCTGCGCGATCCGCAGGCCTATGCCGAGCGCTGCGTCATGCTGCTCTCGGCCGCAGGCAAGGACTACCGCGGCCGGGTGCTGGCCGGGCTGGAGGGGGTGCCGGCATGACCATCATGTCCGCGGCCCTGCTGCTGTTCCTGATCCTGGATCCGCTGGGCAACGTCCCGGTGTTCCTCAGCGTGCTCAAGCCGCTGGCGCCGCAGCGCCAGCGCAAGGTGCTGGTGCGCGAGCTGCTGATCGCGCTGGCCGTGCTGATGCTGTTCCTGTGGTGCGGCAAGTACGCCCTGGAGCTGATGCACCTGCGCCAGGAGTCGGTCTCCATCGCCGGCGGCATCGTCCTGTTCCTGATCGGCATCCGCATGATCTTCCCGCGCCCGGAAGGGCTGATGGGCGAGATCCCGGACGGCGAGCCGTTCATCGTGCCGCTGGCGATCCCGCTGGTGGCCGGCCCCTCGGGCATGGCCGCGGTGATGCTGATGGGCAGCCGCGAGCCGGACCGGCTGTGGGAGTGGAGCCTGGCGCTGTTCCTGGCCTGGGCCGCGACCGCCGCGATCCTGCTGGCCTCGCCGTTCCTCTACCGGCTGCTCGGCCGGCGCGCGCTGACCGCGGTCGAGCGCCTGATGGGCATGCTGCTGGTGGCCATTTCGGTGCAGATGCTGCTGGACGGCGTGGCCGTCTACCTGGCCCAGGTGGCGGCCGCTTGATCGGTCGCCGGGCGGCGGTTTCGTCGCAAACCATGCTGCGACGCAGTAAAAATTTGTAATGAAACCGTCACAGTACGCATCTACCATGTTAACCTAGTGTTAACCGCGCGCAGCGCCGCGCGCGGGGAAGCCATTGATCCTATTAGCCCTTGTTCGGGCTGAAACTTTTTCCGCCACCCTCCCGAGGCCTTTAGCCATGACCGACCACCGTCGACCCCGGATGTCCAAGCTCGCCCTTGGACTGGTCGCCGCCCTCGCTGTTGCTCCTGCGTTCGCCCAGAGCACTTCCTCTGGTGTCGCCGGTACTGTTACCTCCACCAGCGGCCAGCCGGTCGCCGGCGCCGAGGTGACGATCGTCCACGTCGAGTCCGGCACGGTCAGCCGCGCCACCACCGACGCCAACGGCCGCTACACCGCGCGCGGCCTCCGCCCGGGTGGCCCGTACACCGTCACCATCACTTCGGCCCAGGGCACCACGACCGAGGAAGGCGTGTACCTGGAGCTGAACAAGGTCGGCACCGTCAACGCCGCCCTGGGCAACGTGACCGAGATCGCCGCCGTGCAGGTGACCGGTTCGCGCCTGCTGGACACCTTCAACCCGGACAACAAGGGCGTCAGCACCTCCATCAGCGGCCGCCAGCTCGAGACCGCCGCCGCCGGCAACCGCTCGCTGGACGACTTCGCCCGCCTCGACCCGCGCCTGTCGGTCGACGCCGGCACCGGCGCCATCTCCGCCGCCGGCGTGAACAACCGCTTCAACGAGATCCAGGTCGATGGCATCTCCCAGGGCGACCCCTTCGGCCTGAACGCCAACGGCATGCCGTACACCGGCTCGCCGATCTCGATCGACACCATCGCCGCGTTCGACATCGCCGTCACCGACTACGACGTGGCCTTCAGCACCATCGGCGCGCAGATCAACGCGGTCACCAAGTCGGGCACCAACGAGCTGCACGGCTCGGCCTACTACGCGTTCAAGGATGCCGACAGCATGATCGGCAAGCGCGACGGCAAGCGCTACACCGGCTTCGACAAGGACAGCACCAAGGGCTTCACCCTGGGCGGCCCGATCGTCAAGGACAAGCTGTTCTTCTTCGTGTCGGCCGAGAAGCAGGAAGTGACCGCGATCGGCGGCACCGACTCCGACGGCCTGAGCACCGGCGCCGTGACCCAGCAGCAGGTCAACGACGTGATCGACGCCGCCACCCGCCTGGGCCTGTTCCCGGGCGCGTACATCGGCGCGATGGACCTGGAGAACGAGCGCTTCCTGGCCAAGCTGGACTGGAACATCAACGACTACCACCGCGCCAGCCTGACCTACCAGCGCACCGAGGAGGTCAAGCCGAACCCGTACAACCAGTCGGGCAACCGCGTGGTCCTGTCCAGCCACTGGTACAACTACGACAGCCTGACCGAGAACACCTCGCTGCAGCTGTTCAGCGACTGGTCCGAGAACTTCAGCACCGAAGCCAAGATCAGCTACCAGAAGTTCGACCAGGAGGCGGCCGCGTTCACCAACCAGCCGCACGTGGAGGTCTACACCGGCACCGCCACCAGCGGCCCGGCGATCTTCCTGGGCGAGGACAAGTACCGCCACGAGAACGCGATCTCGACCAAGAAGCTGACCGCCTCGCTGTTCGGCAACTGGTACCTGGGCGACCACGTCGTCAAGGGCGGCTTCGAGTACGTCGAGAACGACGTCTACAACATGTTCGGCCGCGACCTGCACGGCGTGTACCAGTTCACGCTGGCCAACTTCCTGGCCTGCGCCGACGGCAGCACCCCCTGCAACTACTCGCGCTACGACCTGCGCACCCCGGCCCCGGGCTACGGCCTGGAGGACGTCCCGGGCGCGGTGACCATCAGCACCTTCAGCCCGTTCGTGCAGGACACCTGGCAGGCCACCGACAAGCTGTCGCTGACCTACGGCGTCCGCGTCGACATCCCGAAGGAAGACCACGCCCCGCTGTACAACGCGGCCTTCGAGGAAGCCTTCGGCTACCGCAACAACCACCGCCTGGGTTCCAGGAACAAGGTCGTGCAGCCGCGCGTGGCCTTCAATTACCTGCTGAACGAGGAGCAGTTCATGCAGGTGCGCGGTGGCTTCGGCCTGTTCCAGACCAAGCCGCCGGCGGTGTGGCTGAACAACCCGTACCAGAACAACGGCCTGACCGTCTACGCGTACAACACCTCCAACCCGGCCACCGCCCCGTTCAGCCCGGATCCGTACAACCAGAACGTCCCGGGCAACGGCTCGGCGCCGCAGATGGCCGTCGACACGCTTGATCCGGACTTCAAGCTGCCGACCGCGTGGAAGGCCAACCTGGGCTTCGACGCCGCCCTGCCGTGGTGGGACCTGGTCGCCACCGTCGAGCTGCAGTGGATCAAGAACAAGGACGCGATCCTGTACCTGGCGCCGAACATCGGCACCCCGAACGGCACCCTGCCGGACGGCCGCGCCTCGTACTGGGTGAACGGCTTCACCACCAGCAGCTCGGCCAGCGGCAAGAACCACGGCAGCAACCGCGCGTTCACCACCAACTCGACCCTGCTGACCAACACCGACAAGGGCGGCTCGCGCGCCATCACCTTCGCCCTGGACAAGAAGTTCAGCGACGGCTGGTACGCCAACCTGAGCACGACCTTCACCAAGGCCGAGGAAGTGAACCCGGGCAACAGCTCGCAGGCCTCGTCGGGCTACAGCTACGTCGCCCGCGTGGACCACGAGAACGTGGTCTCCAGCACCGCCGACCGCACCATCGCCACCCAGGTCAAGCTGGCCGTGGGCTGGGAGCACGCGTTCTTCGGTGACTACAAGACCAGCATCACCGCGTTCTACAACGGCCACGACGGCATGCCGTACAGCTGGACCTACGGCACCGACGTGAACGGCGACGGCGACTCCAACTACGACCTGGCCTACATCCCGCTGCGCGAGAACGACCCGTACGTCAGCTACGGCAACGCCACCGCCGAGCAGATCGAGGCCTTCCACAAGTTCATCGACGGTGACCGCTACCTGTCCAAGCACCGCGGCGAGATCGCGGAGCGCAACGGCGCGCGGATGCCCTGGGTGAACCAGCTGGACGTGTCGATCCAGCAGGAGCTGCCGGGCTTCTTCAGGGAGCACAAGTCGATCGTCCGCCTGGACATCTACAACTTCCTGAACCTGCTCAACAAGGACTGGGGCGTGACCAACTACATCGACAACGGTTACAGCACCCGCCGCCTGGCCTACGTCAACGGCATCACCGACGACGGCAAGTACATCTACGGCCTGAACACCGCTTCGCTGGTGCCGTACGATGGCAAGGGCCTGCCGAGCCGCGCGGTGTCCCGCTGGGGCGCCATGCTGACCCTGAAGTACCAGTTCTGATGGCTGCTGCTTCAAGGTGACACGGAAACGGCCGGGGCAACCCGGCCGTTTCCTTTTGCGCGGTGGTGCGGCGCCCGGGGCTGCGCTAGAGTCGCCGACCGGTTTGCCACACTCGCAGGACCCCGATGAACGAGCCCGCCACCAGCACCCTCCCGGTCCAGGACGCCAGGATCTACCCGCGCGGCGGGCTGGACGTGCTGTCGCGGACCGAGGTGGCGCGGTTGCGCGACGCCTCCAGCGGCGGCATGCACGAGCTGCTGCGGCGCTGCGCCCTGGCGGTGCTGACCAGCGGCAGCGCCAGCGACGACCCGCGCGCCGCGCGCGACCTGTACCCGCACTTCGACATCCAGGTCACCCAGCAGGACCGCGGCGTCCGCATCGACCTGCAGAACGCGCCGGCGATGGCCTTCGTCGACGGCCAGATCATCCGCGGCGTGGCCGAACTGCTGTTCGCGGTGGTCCGCGACCTGGCCTGGACCGCGATCGAGCTGGGCCCGGAGTACGCGACCGAGCTGGAGAGCTCCGAGGGCATCACCGACGCCGTGTTCGGCCTGCTGCGCAACGCCCGCGTGCTGCGCCCGGCCGAGCCCAACCTGGTGGTGTGCTGGGGCGGCCACTCGATCTCGCGCGACGAGTACCTGTACACCAAGCAGGTCGGCTACGAGCTGGGCCTGCGCGGCCTGGACATCTGCACCGGCTGCGGCCCGGGCGCGATGAAGGGCCCGATGAAGGGCGCCACCATCGCCCACGCCAAGCAGCGCAAGACCCACACCCGCTACATCGGCATCACCGAGCCGGGGATCATCGCCGCCGAGTCGCCGAACCCGATCGTCAACGAGCTGGTGATCATGCCGGACATCGAGAAGCGGCTCGAGGCGTTCGTGCGCATGGCCCACGGCATCATCGTGTTCCCCGGCGGCGTGGGCACGGCCGAGGAAATCCTGTACCTGCTGGGCATCCTGCTGCGCGAGGAGAACGCGCACGTGCCGTTCCCGCTGATCTTCACCGGCCCGACCATCGCCGCGCCGTACTTCGAGCAGATCGACCGCTTCATCCGCCTGACCCTGGGCGAGGCGGCCACCTCGCGCTACGAGATCGTGATCGGCGACGCGCCGGAGGTGGCGAAGAAGATGTTCGCCGGCATCCGCCAGGTGCGCGAGGCGCGCATCGCCCACAAGGACTCGTTCTACTTCAACTGGGGCCTGTCGATCCCGCTGGAGTTCCAGCGCCCGTTCGTGCCCACCCACGAGGCCATGGCCGCGCTGGACCTGCACCACGGGCGCCCGGCCTCGGCGCTGGCCGCGGACCTGCGCCGCGCCTTCTCCGGCATCGTCGCCGGCAACGTCAAGGAAGAGGGCATGCGCCGGATCGAGCAGCACGGCCCGTTCGAGATCCACGGCGCGCCGGACATGATGCAGGCCCTGGACGGGCTGCTGCGCGCCTTCGTCGAGCAGCGCCGGATGAAGATCGCCGGCGAGTACCGGCCCTGCTACCGCGTGGTGGCCTGAGCCGGGTCGTCTGCCCCGGGTCCGGGCGCGGGCAGGTACAGCACCGCCACGTGGCGGCCGCCGCTGGCGTGGGTCTCCACCCCGCCGCGGTCGCCGGTCAGCGCCTGCACCCGCGCGCGCACCGAGCTCAGCCCCACCTGGTGGCCGTGGGTGGCCGGCCCGGCCGCGGACGGCAGGCTGTTGCTGACCGTGACCCGCACGCCCGAACCGGTGGAGACCACCACGATCCGCACCTCGCCGCCGCGGGGCGAGCGCTCGATGCCGTGGCGGATCGCGTTCTCCACCAGCGGCTGCACCGACAGGGTCGGCACCGGCACCGCCGGCAGCACCGCCGGCACCTCCCACTTCACCTGCAGGCGCGGGCCGAAGCGCAGCTGCTCGATCTCCAGGTAGCGGCGGGCCAGCGCCAGTTCGTCCTCCAGCGGGATCGTCGGTGGCCCGGCCAGGGCGGCGCGGAACAGGTCGGACAGGTCCAGCAGTAGGCGCTCGGCCTCGCCCGGGCGCTCGCGCACCAGGGCCACGCCGGTGTTGAGGGTGTTGAACAGGAAGTGCGGCCGGATCCGCGCCTGCAACGCCTCCAGCTGCGCCTGCTTGGCCTGCACCGCCAGCTGGGTGGCGCGCCAATGGTGGTAGAACACGGCCAGGCCCAGCAGGCCCACGCACAGGGTCAGGCCGGCCATGCGCGGCAGGCTCCAGCCCGGCGGCACCGGACTAGGCACCACCAGCGCCACCAGCGCCTGGGCGATGGCGTGCACCAGCCAGCTGGACAGCACCAGCAGCAGCAGGGCGATCCCGGCCACGTGCAGCGGCCGCAGCCGGGCCAGCAGGCCACGCACCAGGTATAGCGCGGCCAAGGCCAGCAGCAGGGTCCACTGCACCATCAGGCAGGCCAGGCCGAAGTACACCCAGCGGTCGGTCAGCGGCGGCTGGGCGATGGCCAGCAGGGCGGCCACGCCCATGCCGGCGACCACCGCCCAGACGATCGCCGGGGCGCGCCATAGCGCGTCCAGCGGCGGATCGGGTTGCGGGGCAGGGCGGCCGGACGGTGCGGGCATGCGGGCATGATGCCTTGCCACGGGCGGCGGCGGGAGCCGCCGCTGGTTCCCGGGTTCGGGCCGCTCGTCGGTTGCGGCTAGAGGCTGCGGGCATGCTCCGCTAAGTTGCGTTTGCATCCAACTTGGGGAAATCGGGCATGCATCCTTCGCATGGGCGATTGGTCCGGCGGCGCGGAACCCGCTTGCGTGCGCGGCCGGGGGGCTTCTCGCTGATCGAACTGATGGTCACCCTGGCGGTGCTGGCCATCGTGGCCGCGCTGGCCGTGCCCAACTTCGCCGTGGTGATGAACGGCAACCGCCTGACCAGCCAGGCCAACGAGCTGGTGGCCGACCTCCAGCTGGCGCGCACCGAGGCGCTGCGCCGCAACCGCACCGTGCGCCTGTGCCGCAGCAGCGACGGCGCGACCTGTGCCACCGGCAACGGCGAATGGACCGGCTGGGTGGTGCAGGCCTCCGGCGCGACCCCGGAGCTGCTGCGCACGACCGCGGTCAAGAGCCAGCTGAAGATCAAGACCCCCAGCGGGGTCAACAGCGTGGACTTCCGTCCCGACGGCCTGGCCCGCAATTCCAGCGGCGGCCTGCTGTCGACCACCTTCACCGTGTGCATGCCGACCAACCGCCCGCGCGAGAACCTGCGCCGGGTGGAACTGGCCGGCGGCAGCCGCCTGAACGTGACTGCCGCGGCGCATACCACGCAGGGAGCCTGCCCATGATCCGGATCCAGACCGCCGCCGGCACGCGTGCCGGGCGCCGGCCGGGCCCGCGCTGGCGCCGCCAGGCGGGCGTGAGCCTGCTGGAGGTGATGATCTCGGTGCTGATCCTCGGGATCGGCCTGCTGGGCATCGCCGCGATGCAGGCCACCGCCCTGCGCAACGGCCAGAGCTCGCTGGAGCGCACCCAGGCGGTGATGCAGACCTACGCCATCCTCGACGTGCTGCGCGCCAACCGCACCAACGCCATCGCCGGCTACTACAACACCAGCGGCATGCAGTGCACCCCGGCCAACCCGGACGCCTCGCTGCCGGCCGGCCAGCAGTCCGCCCAGGGCGAGCTCAACGTCTGGCTGGTCGCGCTCAAGACCAGCATGGGCCAGGCCGGGGACACCACCACCTGCGCCAACGTTGCCTGCGCGGGCAATGCCGTCGGCGGCGGCACCTGCACCGTCACCATCCAGTGGGACGACAGCCGCGGCAGTACCGCCAACGCGAGCGGCCAGGCAAGCGAGACCGGCGAAGGCAGTTCCACCCGCCAGGTCGTCACGGTGAGCGCCCTATGAAACCCGTCAACCGCATCCCCCGCGGCGCCGCGCGCGCCCGCCAGGCCGGCGTGAGCCTGATCGAACTGATGATCGCCCTGGTGCTGGGCCTGCTGGTGGTCGGCGCGGCCATCGGCGTGTTCATCTCCAACAAGGCGACCTACCGCAGCACCCAGAACCTGGCGCGCATCCAGGAGAGCGCGCAGGTGGCGTTCGAGCTGCTCTCGCGCGACATCCGCGAGGCCGGCGCCAATCCCTGCGACGCCACCCTGGCGCCCGCCAACATCACCACCGCCGCCGCCACGGCCACCCCGGACGGCGCCGACTGGTACCTGGCCGTGGACTACCCGCTGTACGGCTTCGAGGACGGCGGCCCGACCCACGTCTCGGGCACGGACGTGATCCAGATCCTGCGCCCCGGCGACGACCTCCGCGGCCTGACCGCGGACCTGGCCTCCGGCGCCACCAGCGTGACCGTCGCCCCGGCGACCCCGCTGTTCAAGAGCGGCGACCCGGTGATGATCTGCGACATGCGCGTGCTGGCCGTGTTCCGCGCCAATGGCGACAGCACGGCCGGCGGCTCCCTCAGCTTCGCCTCCGGCGCCGGCACGAACTCGTGCGATTACTTCCCGATGCCGAACACCGGCACCTGCGCCGGCGCGGCCACCGCCTACGCCTTCCCCAAGCTCTCCTCGGTCATCTCCCTGCAGGGCGTGCGCTGGTTCCTGCGCGACCCCGACGGCAACCCCGACAACGGCTACTCCCTGTACCGCCAGGTCAACGGGGCCGCCGCCGAGGAAGTGGTGCAGGGCGTGGCCAACCTGCAGTTCCACTACCTGACCGATGCCGGGTACGTGAGCGCCTCCGTCCTGACCACCGCCGCCGACTGGCGCAACGTGCGCGCCGTGCGGATGACCCTGGTCCTGCGCGAAACCGAGCGCACGGGCACCGGTGGCCAGCACCTCACCCGCGTCGTCGAGAACGTCGTCGCCCTGCGGAACCGCGTGCTATGAAACAGCCCCTTGCCTTCCCCTCGCGCCAGCGTGGCGCTTCGCTGGTCGTCGTGCTCGTCCTGCTGCTGGTCATGACCCTCCTGGGTCTGGCCGTGCTCCGCGGCACCCTGCTGGAAGAGCGCATGAGTGCCAACATGTTCGACCGCAGCCTGGCCTTCCAGCAGGCCGAGTCGGCGCTGCGCGAGGCGGAAGAGAAGGTCCGCGCCGCCGTCGTGGCCAATGGCAACGGCTGGGTGATCGGCATCAAGTGCGGCAACGACCCGGCCAAGGGCGGCATCACCGGGATCGACGATTCCAAGTGCGGGATGCCGGCGACCGCGTATACCGGCGGAACGACCTGCACAGGAAGCAGCCTGACCAGCGACTGCTGGTTCAATGCGACCGACCAGCTAGGCACCGGGAACAAATCGGCCGGCGCGCCCCAGTACTACGTGCAGTACATGGGCTTGCGTGACAGCCATGACGAACTGGGCCTCGGTTCCAGCGCCGGATCGATGCAGTACGGCGGTGGTGGCGGATCGGTGGTGCAGGAGGCCATGTACAGGATCTTTGCCCGCAGCCACAACCCCTCCACGAACGGGGATCGCGCCGTGGTCGTGCTGCAAGCCAACGTGGTGGCCAAGTGATGAATTCGATGAGCCAGCTGCGCAGAGGTGCAGGGAGTATTGCCATGAAGAATCTCCACCATCGTCGTATGGCGGCAGCGTCTGGCCATGGGAGCGCAAGCCGATTCGCAGCATTCGCCATCGGCTTGATGGCGGTGTTCTGCTCGATATCGTCCGTATCCGGCGTCAATATCGAAAACAAGCCGCTTACGGTGGGTAGCAGCGTGCCGGGTAACCTGGTGCTGGTCCCGTCGGTGGAGTATCCGACGATTCACAGCCAGGCAAATATCGGGAACTACGACGCCACGCGTCGCTATTCGGGCTACTTCGATCCGGACAAGTGCTACGCCTACCATTACAGTGCTACCGAATCGGAACGGCACTTCTATCCGGTTGGGCTGGCGAGCTCTTTCAATTGCCCGACTGCCGGGCAATGGAGCGGGAACTACATGAACTGGGCGGCCACCCAGACAATCGATCCTTTCAGGTTGGCATTGACCGGAGGTTATCGGGTCAAGGACGAGCCCGGTGAAACTTGGCTGGAGAAGGCGCGTCATGCGCCAGGATATGGGCTTTATCCGAATCGCAGGCTGCCAGCGAGCGGGAACAATGCGACGTTGGTGGCGAACGTGACGGCTGCGCAGTGGGACAATCTGACTGTCCGTATTGAGGGCCTCGGCAACAAGATGAGGTTCAGCTCCTCGGGGAATCTTGATAACACGCCAACTGCATACAACCCGGCCATTCATCTCCTGACGAAGGGCGTGGCCGAGCAGAGCCACTGGGAAAGTTGCAGGGAGGGTCAGCAGGGTTGCCAGAACAACGGCACGCGGAGGAATCCAAGATGGGAGCGGAAGGTTGTGGACGTGGCCGCTGTTCCCAGTGATGCGGGGACAGTTTACGAAGTCAGCGTGCGAGTCAAGGTGTGCGACGCATCGGTCGGGGTCGAGTCGAACTGCAAGCAGTATGCCCAAGGCTGGAAGCCGGAGGGCTTGATCCAGGAGTATGCGGAACGTATCCGCTACAGCATCTTTGGTTTTCTCAATGAGACCGGCAACCAGCGGAACGGTGGCGTGATGCGCGCGCGCCAGAAGTTCGTCGGCCCGTACACCAACTATCCCGAGCTGGGGCGACTCGCGAACGTGAACAGCGAGTGGAACTCGTCCACGGGCGTGCTCGTGCGCAATCCGGATCCGGATGATGCGAACGGTACGGGCTTTGGTGTCGCGGACAGCGGCGTGATCAATTACCTGAACAAGTTCGGCCAGATGACAGGGCAGAACCCGAAGGGCAATGACCCGGTCAGTGAGCTTTATTACGCCGCCCTGCGGTACTTCAGGGGGCAGGGCAACCTTGCGGATTACACGAATAATCTTGATTACAACAAGGCTGATGGTTTCCCGGTCATCACCAATTGGGACGATCCGATACGGTACTCCTGCCAGGTGAACGCGGCCCTCGGCATCGGCGACGTTTACACGCACGCGGACCATGACCTTCCCCCTGACGACAAGACTCTGGCGCAGCAGTACACCAACAGGGTGTTTCAGCTCGAGGGGATAAACAAGGCGGCATCCGCGGAATTTTCGGGGCGCGGCAATTCCGCGTACATCGCCGGTCTGGCGTACTACGCCCATACGAACGACCTTCGTCCGGACGATGCGGCCAAGCCGAACACCAAGGGCATGCAGACCCTTTCTACCTATTGGGTGGACGTGCGTGAGAATCAAAGGCTCGAGCCCAAGACCGGCAATCAGTATTGGCTGGCGGCCAAGTACGGTGGTTTTCGGGTCCCCAGTGGCTTCCGTCCTTTGACGGACAACCTGCCAGCCGGGAGCTGGCATACCTCGGGTGAGTACCTCACGGCTGGCGCTAACGGCGGGGTCACGTCGACCGTGACCGATTATCCGCGCCCCGACAATTTCTATGTCGCCAGCGAGGCCGACAAGATGGTGGAAAGCCTGCGCGCGGCGTTCCGAAAGATCGTCGATGACGCGAGTGGCTCCGCCAGCTCCTTCGCAAGCAACACGACCAAGCTGGAAGTCGGGGCGCGTACCTACCAGGCCAAGTACATCTCCAATGGCTGGGCTGGGCGGCTGACGGCCAGCGACGTCGATACGGCAACGGGTAACCTGACAGACATCTGGGACGCGTCGGACTGGCTCGGCCAGGCGGCGGGCGACCTGAAGGTCAATGCCAACGCCACCACGCTGAACTACACCCAGCGGCAGATCCTCTACAACAACAATGGCACCCTGGCCAACTTCATTACCAACTGGACCGGCAACACGCTGACCAGCCCGACGCTGGCCAAGCCGGGGGCGTTCTCGACGCTGAACGACAACCAGCTCAAGTACATCCTCGGCGATCGCACCCACGAGCGGCAGTCGACGGTGAATGGGAGCCTGAGGACCTTCCGCGACCGCCGTGGCATGCTCGGCGACATCATCAACTCCACCCCTGTCTACGTGGGACGCCCCAACGCGAACCTGTACGCGGGAGACGCGAGCTACGCGACTTTCGTCTCGCAGCAGTCTTCGCGTACCCCGGTGGTCTATGTCGGGGCGAACGACGGAATGTTGCATGCGTTCAAGGCGCCGGATTCGTGCACGGGCGCCAACGCCGAGTGTGGCAAGGAACTCTTTGCATTCATGCCGACAGAGGCAATGGGCGTGCTCACCCAGAACGACCCGTCCACCAATAAATACCCGTACTGGCACCCGGAGTACGATCACGCGTACTCGGTGGACGGCGAACTTACCGTGGCCGACGTCAAGCACAACGGCACCTGGAAGACAATCCTCGTCGGCACGATGGGGCGTGGCGGCAAGAGCATTTTCGCGCTGGACGTGACGGATCCGGCTTCGCCCAGCCTGCTCTGGGAGAAGACCGCGTCGGATCCGGCAATTGGATCGCTGCTCGGCAATGCCCTCGGCCGGCCGATCATCGCCAAGGTCGCGGACAACGACTGGCGAGTGTTCATCGGTAACGGCCCCAACAGCAGCAGTGGTGAGTCCGTGCTCATCATGCTCAACGCCGTGACCGGAGCGAATGCGAACACGAAGAGCACCGGGGCAGACGGGGACAACGGTCTTTCCGGCGTGAACGTCTGGGACGACCATGGCACTGTTATTCCCAGCAAGCCTGACGGCAACTTCGACACCGTGTATGCCGGGGACATGAACGGCAACCTGTGGAAGTTCGACCTCGACAACAACACGGTCACGCGGCTGTTCACGACCCAGGCCGGCCAGCCCATCACCGCCGCGCCCCTGGTCGCGAAGAATCCCTACAACCCGCCTGAAACCTGGGTGTTCTTCGGCACGGGACGCTATCTCAGTACGGCCGATACGAGCAGTACCGCCAACCAGGTCGTGCAGAGCTGGTACGGCATCATCGACCGGGATGCCGCGGTGACCAGGGCTACGCTTTCGCAGTCCCGCATCACCCACCAGGACAGCGTCGGTCGGGTGATCGAGAAGGTGGGTGCGCCCGGGACGAATGGCTGGTACATCGACCTCCAGTCCCCCGCCGAGGCTGCCGGCGGTACGCCGAAGGGCGAACGCATGGTGGTGCCCAATTTCTTCCAGGGCATGGCGCTTATCGGCACGACGCGGTATCCCGATTCCACGGATCCGTGTTCGCCCACGGGTCGCGGCTACACGATGGCGATCGACCCGTTCACCGGCGGCCGGCTCGGCAGCGCGTTCTTTGACATGAACGGGAACGGGACCGTCGGCGACAGCGGCGACTACTACGGCGGCAACACCGACACCCCGTACTCGGGCGTGGCCTACGACAGCGGCCCGAACAACCCGATCTTCCTCGGCTCGTACATGTACACGAGCCTGGACGACGGCAGCTATTCGAAGATCATGACCAGCGGCTCGCAGGCGTTGGTGCGACGTGTCTCCTGGAGGGAACTGATCAATGGCAACTGACCGGAACCGCATGCGGGCCGCCGGAACGCGCCGGGCGCGGGGCTTCACCCTGATCGAGCTGATGATCGTGGTGGCGATCATCGCGGTGCTGGCCGCGATCGCCAACACCATGTACCAGGGCCACGTCGTGCGTGCCCGCCGCGCCGCCGCGGCCGCCTGCCTGCAGGAGCGCGCCCAGTTCCTGGAGCGCTACTACACGACCAACCTGAGCTACGCCAGCGCGCCCGACCCGGCGCAGTGCGGCCCGGACGTGGAGCCGTTCTACCAGGTGTCGCTCACCGGCGTGACCGCCAAGGCCTACACCCTGTCGGCCACCCCGACCAGCCGGCAGAAGGATCCCAAGTGCGGGACCCTGTCGATCAACGCCCAGGGCAAGCGCAGCGTCAGCGGCACCTCCGGCGTCGGCGAATGCTGGTGACCGGCCCCGGATGCGGCGTGCCCGGCCCGCTGCATCCCCCGGCCCACGACCCGCAGCGGTAGCCACGGATGCCCATGCGCGGGGGCCGCAGCAATGCGGCCCCCTTCGTGCATCCGGTGGCCGGCTGCGGCGGCGGAAGCCCTGCCGGGTTAAGCCGGGGCGGCGCGGCGCGATGTGCGGGGGATGGCGGCAATGCCCGCAGGCCAGGGGTGTCCGCGCTCGGCGCGCCCGGTGGCGGCAGGCCGCGCGATTGATCCTGCGGCAAGCGGGGCCGCTGGGAGGAGGGGGCGGGGTGCACGCACGGGGCGCACGCAGAACGACCTGGACTCACGGCCAGCAGCCGGGCGATCGCCACTTCCGCCGGTTTCCGCAATAGCAAAAAGGGCCGCTTTCGCGGCCCTAGGTGCTTGAATACTGGCGCCCGAAGTTGGACTCGAACCAACGACCCCCTGATTAACAGTCAAGTGCTCTAACCGGCTGAGCTATTCGGGCGGGGGCGCGTATTGTAGACAGATGGTTTCCGGCGCGGCAAGGGGGTACGTGGCCGGAATTGCGCGCGCGATCGCGCCGCGCCCGCCTCCGCGCGCCGGAAGCCTTGTGCCGCGCGGGATGGCGCTAGCCCGGCGGCTCGCAGGGCGTATCCGCCGGGGCCTGCGTCCAGCGCGTGCGGCCGCCGTTGTTGACCACCACCTCCGCATGCAGGCGCGCGCCGCTGCAGATCCGGAAGGTGACGTTGGTCCCCGGCGCCAGGCCGTCCGGCTGGTAGCGCACCCGTACCCGGCCCTGGGTGGAGAAGACCCGGATCGAGCCGTGCACAGGGGCGTGCTCGTCGCGCAGCACGTCGTCCGGCACCCGCGGCTGCGGCAGGCGCGCCGGGTCACGGTACAGCAGCCAGCCCGTGCTCCAGTCCGTGCTTTCCGCGCAGCGGCCGCCGCCGCGGGTGGGGCATAGCGTGACCGGCGTCCGCGCGCTCACGGCGGCGTTGCGCGCCAGCGCCAGCTGGGTGGTCAGCGCGTGCATGGCGCCGGTCGCGCGCTGCCATTCCAGGAAGCGCTGCATGCCCGGGACGGCGAGCCCGGCAAGGATGGCCGCCACGGCCAGCGTGGTCATCAGTTCCACCAGGGTGAAGCCGGCTGGGGCGCCCGGCGCATCCTTGCGCAT
Organism: Pseudoxanthomonas sp. GW2; assembly: GCF_000283075.1. Lineage (NCBI taxonomy): Bacteria > Pseudomonadati > Pseudomonadota > Gammaproteobacteria > Lysobacterales > Lysobacteraceae > Pseudoxanthomonas > Pseudoxanthomonas sp. GW2. The sequence continues at coordinate 29,046 of NZ_ALIP01000044.1, read as the reverse complement.
AAGCGGAAATCCATTTCGCCCGGGCGACCCAGCATGGCGCGGCCGCAGGTGGCGCGGAATCAGGCGTGGCCGGAATCCCGTGTAGGACTTTGGCTGGAGATCGCGGGCGGTGCCGCCACATGGGCGCAGGTCGCCATGGCGCCCCCGGAAGTGCACCGGCCGATCCAGGCCGAGCCGTCACTTGCCAGCCGGTGCCGCGCACCGGTCCCGGCGCATGGTCACGGGGGGCTGCGGTCACGCGGCGAAGCGGTGCGGCGCGCCCCGGCAGGCGTACCCCCTCCAGGGCGCGCGGCCGCCGGCGTCCTGCCGGCCGGCCCGCCGCGGCGTGGGCGTGACCACCGCCCACCTCGAACGGCTGGGCGCCACGGCCCGGGGAGGACGGGACGGCAGGCCGCGCGGGCAGGGGCGCGGCGCTGTGCCTGCAGCACACTTCGTGGCCGCGCCACTGCGTTCCACGCGCCGCGGACAACCGCGCTCCTATACTGGATGGTCTTCCGAGGACGCTGCCTGGCGCATGAGCGAACGATTCGAACTGGTCTCCCCGTACGCCCCGGCGGGCGACCAGCCGTATGCCATCGAGAAGCTCGTCGAAGGCTTCGAGGCCGGCCTGGCGAAGCAGGTGTTGCTGGGTGTCACCGGCTCGGGCAAGACCTACACCATCGCCAACGTGGTCCAGCAGGTGCAGAAGCCGACCCTGGTGATGGCCCACAACAAGACCCTGGCCGCGCAGCTGTACGGCGAGTTCAAGGCGTTCTTCCCGAACAACGCGGTCGAGTACTTCGTCAGCTACTACGACTACTACCAGCCCGAGGCCTACGTCCCCTCGACCGACACCTTCATCGAGAAGGACAGCTCGATCAACGACCACATCGAGCAGATGCGCCTGGCCGCGACCAAGGCGCTGCTGTCGCGGCGCGACGTGCTGGTGGTGGCCACGGTCTCGGCGATCTACGGCCTGGGCGCGCCGGAGGACTACCTGTCGCTGCGCCTGATCCTGTCGCGCGGCGAGCGCATCGACCAGCGCGAGCTGCTGCGCCACCTGACCCAGCTGCAGTACACCCGCAACGAGTACGAGCTGCAGCGCGGCACCTTCCGCGTGCGCGGCGAGGTGGTGGACGTGCACCCGGCCGAAAGCGACGCCGAGGCGGTGCGCATCGAGCTGTTCGACGGCGAGATCGAGAACATCTCCCTGTTCGACCCGCTCACCGGCGAGATCCTGCGCCGCATCCCGCGCTACACCATCTACCCGAAGACCCACTACGCCACCACCCGCGAGCGGGTGCTCAACGCGATCGAGACCATCAAGCTCGAGCTGAAGGAGCGGCTGGAGCAGCTGTACGCGCAGAACAAGCTGGTCGAGGCCCAGCGCCTGGCCCAGCGCACCCAGTTCGACCTGGAGATGATGGCCGAGGTCGGCTACTGCTCGGGCATCGAGAACTACTCCCGGCACCTGACCGGCAAGGCGCCTGGCGAGCCGCCGCCGACCCTGTTCGACTACCTGCCGGCCGACGCGCTGCTGGTGGTGGACGAGTCGCACGTGACCATCCCGCAGATCGGCGCCATGTACAAGGGCGACCGCTCGCGCAAGGAAACCCTGGTGGAGTTCGGCTTCCGCCTGCCCTCGGCGCTGGACAACCGCCCGCTGAAGTTCGAGGAGTGGGAGGCGCGTGCGCCGCGCTCGATCTACGTCTCGGCCACGCCTGGCCCGTACGAGATGCGCGAGGCCGGCGACCAGGTGGTCGAACTGGTGGTGCGCCCGACCGGCCTGGTCGACCCGCAGGTGGAGATCCGCCCGGTCGCCACCCAGGTCGACGACCTGATGGGCGAGATCAACAAGTGCGTGGCCATGGGCGACCGCGTGCTGGTCACCACCCTGACCAAGCGCATGGCCGAGAACCTCACCGACTACCTGGCCGAGCACGATATCAAGGTGCGCTACCTGCACTCGGACGTGGACACGGTCGAGCGCGTGGAGATCATCCGCGACCTGCGCCTGGGCAAGTTCGACGTGCTGGTGGGCATCAACCTGCTGCGCGAGGGCCTGGACATGCCCGAGGTCTCGCTGGTGGCGATCCTCGACGCGGACAAGGAGGGTTTCCTGCGTTCGTCCGGCTCGCTGATCCAGACCATTGGCCGCGCCGCGCGCAACCTGCGCGGCAGGGCGATCCTGTATGCGGACACCATCACCCGCTCGATGCAGGCGGCGATCGACGAGACCAACCGCCGCCGCGAGAAGCAGGAGCAGTACAACGCCGAGCACGGCATCGTCCCGCGCCAGGTGGTGCGCCAGATCATGGACGTCATGGAGGGCGCGCGCCCCGAGCCCGGCGAGGCCAAGTCCAAGGGCAAGGGCCGCGGCAAGGCGCGCCAGGTGGCCGAGCCGGCCACCGACTACTCCACCCTGGACCCGGCCAAGGCCCTGGCCAGGATCAACGAGCTGGAGCAGCGCATGTACCAGCACGCCCGCGACCTGGAGTTCGAGGACGCCGCGCGCCTGCGCGACGAGATCCGCAAGCTCAAGGAAGCGGCCCTGGCCGGCTGAGGCCCGCCCCCTGTTGTGGATTCGGCCCGGGGCAGGGTAGAATGCGCGCCCCTGCAGACGGCGACGCCGTCCGGCAGCGGCAAACGGGCGGTTAGCTCAGCGGTAGAGCACTACCTTGACATGGTAGGGGTCACAGGTTCGAACCCTGTACCGCCCACCACCTCCAGGCAGGTGGAAAAAATGCCTTGGCCCGAAAGCCCCGCCCGCCGCGGGGCTTTTTCGTATCCGCGGCCGGCACCGCGCCACGCGCACGCGGCTCAGCGGGCGAGGGCGTCCAGCAGCCACGCCAGCCTGCGCAGCTGCACCGGCTGCACGCGGAGACTCCGGGTGTGCGGATCGCCTCCGGCGTGGCGATATCCCGGGCGCTTCGCTACCCCCGGCTACGCCCGCTGGCCCGGGCCGCTCACCTGTCGGCCGCGCCTTCCACCACCCGCACCTCGAACACCCACGGCGTGCGCTTCCCGCCATGGGCGACGAACTCCACCCGCGTCCCATCGCCGCGCAGCGCGGCCGCTGTCCCGGCAGGCAGCGTGAACTCCTCGACCACCAGGTCGTCCTTGCCCTTGCCGTCGAGCACGATGCTGCCGAGCTTGCGGCCGTCGACCAGCACGTCCATGCCGGCATTCCACTGGCCGCCGAACACCGTCAGCTGCAGGGTCGGTGGGGTGCTTTCGGGAACCGGACGGCGGGCTCGCAGCAAGTAGGAGAAGCGGTCGCCGGCATCGCGCCAGGGCCGGCCGAGCATGTTCCCGGTCCTGCTGTCGCGGCCCTGGTAGGCGTGGTCGACCTCGGGCTGCTGTTCGCCGGGCTGGACCTGGTCCAGGGTGCGGGCTTCCAGGGCCTGGCGCTGGCGTTCGGCCGCCTCGATCGCGGCGACCACGGCCGGATACCGTTCCGGGGTGGTGGTGCGCCAGTAGGCCATGTAGCGGGCGTCGTGGACGCGGTACAGCGGCTCCAGGCGCAGGCCGCGGAACGACATCGGCCGCACCAGGGCGTCGGCGCTGAACACCAGCGGCTGCCCCGGCACCGGGCGGATGCCCGCGGCCAGCGCCTCGCGCTCGCCCACCAGCATCGGCGCCTGGTCCAGCGGCAGGTAGGGGCCGGGGGCGATATGGCTGCCGCGGCCGTCGTCGGCGATCAGGCCTTCCAGATCCTCCCCGCCGGTGCGCGCGGCCAGCATCAGCGGGCCGTGCATCACCGCCACCCAGTCCGAGCCGTCGGGCAGGGCCTCGATGCGGGTGGCCATGGGCAGCTCGAGCTCGATGCGGTCGCCGTCCTGCCACCGCCGCTCGATCCGCGCATGGGACGAGGGCCTGGATTCCACCGGCCAGGACCGGCCATTGATCCTCACCCGCAGCGGGCCCGCCAGCCAGTGCGGATGGCGCAACTCCAGGGCGAAGCTGTGCGGCGTATCCAGCGCCAGTTCCAGCACGCTGCGCGGCTCCTCGGGGAAGCGCGTGCGCTGGCGCAGCACCAGGCCGGATTCGGCCCAGCGCAGTTCCGAGTCCAGGTACAGGTTCACCCGCAGCACATCGGCATCGTAGGAGTACACGAAGGCACCGTGGCGGCCGTGGTTCTCCATGCCGCTGCCCACGCAGCACCAGAAGCACTGCTGCGGCTGCGAATACACGCGGTAGTGCCGCGGCCGGATCGGGGTGAAGTACACCAGCCCGCCGTGGTCGGGATGCTGGGTGGAGAGGATGTGGTTGAACAGCACCCGTTCGTAGAAATCCGCATGCCGCGGGTCCGGGCGCAGCCGCTCCAGCAGCAGGGTCAGGCGCAGCATGTTGTAGCTGTTGCAGGTCTCCGGGCCCTCGCGCGAGGCCACCATGCCGCTGAAGTCGCCGGCCGGGTTGAAGTGCTCGCGCACGCTGTTGCCGCCAAAGGCGATGCTCCGGTGCAGCGCCACCCGCTCCCAGAAGAACTGCGCCGCCTCGATCCAGGCCGCGTCGCCGTCCAGCTCGCCGATGCGGGCGAAGCCGATCACCTTGGGGATCTGGGTGTTGGCGTGCAGCCCGTCCAGCCGGTCCTCGCGCCGCAGCAGGGGCTCGAGGATGGCGCGGTGCGAGAAGCGCCGCGCCAGCGCCAGGTAGCGGCGTTCGCCGGTGATGGCATAGACGTCGGCCAGCACCTCGTTCATGCCGCCATGCTCGGTATCGAGCACGCGCTGCAGCTGGTCGTCGTCGAGGTTGGCCACCAGCGCCCCGGCCCAGTCGGCGAAGCGCACCAGCACCTCGCGCGCCTGCCCGTTGCCGGCCAGCACCCAGGCATCGCGCAGCCCGGCGAAGGTCTTGTGCAGGTTGTAGAACGGCACCCAGGCGCCTTCCAGCGCGAACGACTCGGCCTGGAAATCGCCGCTGGCGATGCGCTCCCACAGCACGCGGCCGTTGGGCACGCCGCCGACGTAGCCGTCGCCGTTGGCGGTCTGGACCTCGGCCAGGGCCGCGACCATGTAGTCCAGCCGCCGGCGCATCTCCGCGCTGCCCTGCGCGGCCTGCTGCGCCAGCGCCGAGAGGTAATGGCCGGCGGTATGGCCATCCAGGCCCATGGATTCCCAGTTCGGGTACCTGGACGCGGGCGAGGGCAGGCCGGCCTCGAGCCGGAATGGTGCCAGCAGCCGGTCCATGTCCAGCGCGGCCAGATAGCGCAGGTTGAGCGCGCTGGAGCGGGCGAACAGGCCTTCGCCCAGGCGCACGTCGGACAGCGGGAAGAAGCGCACCGGCCCGCGCTGCCAGGGCAGCGGCGGCGGCAGGGCCAACGCCGGCAGCAGGGGCAGGCTGGCCGCGGCGCCGCCCAGGGCGGCGACGAAGCCGCGCCGGCTCAGGCGCGGGCCGGGCGCGGCCATGGCGGCGTCTGCCAGGAGAAAAAGACCCCGTCGCAAGGGGAAACCGCCGGGGTGGCGGTGGCGGCGGGGCTTCCGGAAGGGAGGAACACACCGCGCGGCATGGCGGCGCTCAGTGCGAGTCGCGGGCGACGGTGTCGCCACTGCCGCCGACCAGGAAGTCCAGGTCGGCACCCAGGTGCGCCTGCTGCACGTGGTCCACGTACAGCCTGGCCCAGCCACGGGCCGGTGGCGGCGGCGGGGTCCACTCGGCGCGGCGGCGCTCCAGCTCGGCCGCGTCCACGTCCAGGTGCAGGCGGCGGGCCTCCACGTCCAGCTCGATGAAATCGCCCTCGCGCACCAGCGCCAGCGGGCCGCCGGCGGCGGCTTCCGGCGAGACGTGCAGCACCACCGTACCGTAGGCGGTGCCGCTCATGCGCGCATCGGAGATGCGCACGATGTCGGTGATGCCACGGCGCAGCAGCTTGGGCGGCAGCGGCATGTTGCCGACCTCGGCCATGCCCGGGTAGCCGCGCGGACCGCAGTTCTTCAGCACCATCACGCAGGTCTCGTCGATGTCCAGCGCTTCGTCGTCGATCCGCGCCTTGAAGTCCTCGATGTCCTCGAACACCACCGCGCGGCCGCGGTGCCTCAGCAGGTGCGGCGAGGCGGCCGAGGGCTTGATCACCGCGCCGTCCGGGGCCAGGTTGCCGCGCAGCACGGCGATGCCGGCCTCGGCGCGCAGCGGCTGGTCGAGCGGGCGGATCACCTCGCGGTTCCAGCACGGCGCGTCGGCGATGTTCTCGCCGAGGGTGCGGCCGTTGACCGTCAGTGCGTCCAGGTCCAGGTACTGCGCGATCTCGCGCAGCACCGCCGGCAGGCCGCCGGCGTAGTAGAAGTCCTCCATCAGGTACTCGCCCGACGGCTTGAGGTTGACCAGGCAGGGCAGGCGCGAGCCGATCTCGTCCCAGTCCTCCAGGCTCAGTTCCACGCCCAGGCGGCCGGCCAGGGCCAGCAGGTGGATCACCGCGTTGGTCGAGCCGCCGATCGCGGCGTTGGCGCGGATCGCGTTGGCGAAGGCCTTGCGCGTGAGGATCCTCGACATGCGCAGGTCCTCGCGCACCATCTCCACGATGCGGCGGCCGGAAAGGTGGGCCAGGCGGAAGCGGCGCGAGTCGACGGCCGGGATTGCCGCGTTCTCCGGCAGCGACATGCCCAGTGCCTCCACCATCGAGGCCATGGTCGAGGCCGTGCCCATGGTCATGCAGCTGCCCCTGGAGCGCTGCATGCAGGCCTCGGCCTCGTTGAACTCGGCCTGGGTCAGGGTGCCGGCGCGGACCATCTCCGACATCTCGATCACCCCGGTGCCCGAGCCCACCGGCTTGCCGCGCCAGTTGCCCGACAGCGAGGGGCCGCCGGACACGCCGATGGTCGGCAGGTCCACGCTGGCCGCGCCCATCAGCAGCGAGGGCGTGGTCTTGTCGCAGCCCATCAGCAGCACCACGCCATCGATCGGGTTGGCGCGGATGGATTCCTCCACGTCCATCGAGGCGAGGTTGCGGAACAGCATGGCCGTGGGCCGCACCTGGGTCTCGCCCAGGGACATCACCGGGAACTCCAGCGGGAAGCCACCGGCCTCGTACACCCCGCGCTTGACGTGCTCGGCCAGCTCGCGGAAGGAGCTGTTGCAGGGCGTCAGCTCCGACCAGGTGTTGCAGATGCCGATCACCGGGCGGCCGTCGAACATGTCGTGTGGCAGGCCCAGGCCCTTGAGCCAGCTGCGGTAGTAGAAGCCCTGCTTGCCCTCGCGGCCGAACCACTGCTGGCTGCGTAAGGGCTTTTTGCTGGAGTCGCTCATGCGCTCGGGATCCCTGCCCAGGAGGAGAGGGCGGGCAGGCGGGGAGGGACTCCCGCGCGGCCCACCTGTTGCGCACGGATGCTACCGGGCCGGGACATGCCCGAAAAATAACAATTCCGCCGGTTGGGATATGAGGATTGCAATGCGGAATGGTCCGCGCCTGGGCTAGCCCGGCTGGGCCGGATCCTCGCGTGGTATCCCCTGCCGGAACGGGGTCGCGGGTGGTGCACGGCGGATGCGCCGCGCCGGCGCGCGGAATACCCTCGCCCATGCGGGCAGGACCCCGGGGCATATCCATTCCTTCCGTCCCGCATCGCGGGACGCCAACAGGGAGCGCATGCATGGCGGCAGCAAGGAAGCAGGGCACGGGTGGCGCGGCGCGGCGGGAGCAAGACGACACGCCGGGCGTGGACGCGCTGGTCGCGCGGCTCTCGCATCCGCTGGCGCCGCTGCTGCAGCGGATCCGGGCGGCCATCCTCGCGGCCGATCCGGCGATCGGCGAGGGCATCAAGTGGAACTCGCCGAGCTTCCACCGCCATGGCTGGTTCGCCACGATCAACTGCCGGCGCCCGGACCTGCTGCAGGTGGTGTTCCACTGCGGCGCGAAGGTGCAGGCCGGCAGCACGGTGCGCGAGGCGGTGGACGACCCGCGCGGGCTGCTGGCCTGGCCTTCGGTCGACCGGGCGCTGGTGGCGTTCGCCAGCGAGGCGGACTTCGCCACGGCCGAGGAGGACTTCCGCCGGATCGTGGCGCAGTGGGCGGCGTACGCGGGATAGGGTGGGTCGCGGCGGCGTGGTCCGCAGGCGCGCCTCGCGCGCCGGCAGGGAAAGGTGCACGCTGGTCCGGCTTTCCACGCTGGAGGTGCGCCATGGATTCCGACCTGGATGGCATGAGCCGCGAGCAGCTGGTCGCGGAGGTGGTGAGGCTGCGCAACGCGATCCGCGCCCATCGCGACAGCTCCGGGCATGCGCTGTGCTGGTACCACCCGGACCTTTGGAGCCTGTTGCCGGAGCAGTCCACCGCCAGGCCGGTGGTGCCGGAGTGGCCCGTGTTCCTGCGCGGCTGCATCCGCTACCGGCAGTCGCTGGACGAGCAGCTGGCGGACGCGCCGCGTTCGTCCGTGGAGTATCCGGGCGACGGGGGCTGACTGCCGCGGGTGGAGCCGATTGCAGCCGTCCTGTTCCCGCGCCCTGCAGTGGCCGGGCACGGACGGCGGTTGTCTACAATGCCGGCGACCCGTCGCGCCCTGCCGGAGGCGTGGGCCATGTCCTGCGGCCCAAGCCGCCGGAGCGCGCAGGAATAGCGTTGCTGCCATGGAGTAATCGATGACTGCCTATGCTGTTGCGGTAATACGCGAGACCCGGTTCTGCGACGAGATCAAGGAATACCTGCAACGCATCGACGACACGCTGGCTCCTTTCTCCGGCAAGTACCGCGTGCATGGAGGTCCCTACCAGCCGCTCGAGGGGTCATGGTCGGGGGACCTGGTCATCATCGAGTTCCCTTCCATGGAACTGGCCAGGAGCTGGTACGAGTCGGAGGCGTACCAGGCCATCCGTCCCTTGCGCACGAAGAACACGGAGGGGGATGTCCTCCTGGTCCAGGGCGTGCCGGAGGGGCACAGGGGCGTGGATCTCCTTGGGTAAGGCCGGGGCCGCCCTGGTGGCAATGCGCAGCTTCCTGGCGGCGGACGTGCTGACCCTGTTGGCGGCCGCGGTCGTGGTGGGCGCGGCAGCCGTGCTGTTCACCTTCCCGCAGGACCCGCGGGCGTGGCAGGCGGCCACCTGGACCTTGGTGGGCGGGCTGGTGGTGTTGTCGGTGCTGGTCGTCTCCGGCGGCATCCGGATGGCCCGGAATCGCGCGGCGAGGGACTGGCGGAGTATCGTGGCCTTCGCGATCGGCCTGGCATGCCTTGCGCCGTTCGCCGCTGCACTGCTGCTGGCGTAGGCCCCGCGCGATCCGGCGAGGGCCGCATCGGGCGGGGCGGTGGAGCCTTCCGCAAGCCTGCACGCCGGAGGAGGCAGCATGGAAAAGCCGGGCAAGCCGACGACCGTCGAGGGGTACATCGCCGCGGCCGCGCCGGGGAATGCGCAGGCGCGGCTGCGCGAGATGCGCCAGTGCCTGCGCGAGGCGGCACCGCAGGCACGGGAGTCGCTGAAGTGGGGCAAGCCGGCTTTCAGCCTTGGCACCGTGCTTTACGTCTATTCGGTCCACAAGCGGCACGTCAGCTTGCACCCTGCGGTCGGCGCGGTGGCGCACTTCGCCGCCGAGCTGGGCGGCTCCGCGACGTCCGGCAACACCATCCAGTTCCCGCTCGATGCGCCGCTGCCGCTGGACTTGATCCGCCGCATCGCCGGATTCCGGGTGCGCGAGGTGGTGGAGCACGGGGTGGGCTGGAAATAGGCGCCGGTACCGGCGTTGACAGGCAAGTCGTGGCTGCCTTCATCGTCGACGACGTCCAGGCCGAGTACGAGCGCCTGCTGGCCGCCGGCGTGCGCTTCACCCAGCCGCCGGTGGCGATGGGCCCGGTGACCATCCCGTGCTCGACGACACCTGCGGCAACCTGGTCCAGCTGCTGCGGAAGAACACCTGGCCGTAGCCCGGAACAGCGAAACGCTTCCGGTTTCCGGCGTTGCGGTACCCGGATGCGGCCGGGTACCTGCGATCCCGGGGCGCGACGAGGCCAGGGCCGTCGCCACCGGCCCGCCATCCTGGAGCGCGTCTCCCGAACCTCTCGCGATGGCAGGGGGCAAGAAGAAGGGCGCCTTGCGGCGCCCTTCGCGGGTCACGCGTTGACGGCGGATCTCACTCCAGCCGGAGCACCACCACCGACTTGGCCGGCAGTTCGACCTTGAGGGTGTTGCCGTTGAGGCTGGCGCCATTGAAGGCGGCGGGCTTCACCACCTCGGGGCGGTCGAAGGTGTTGTGCGCGGTGATCGCGTCGGCGGTCAGCACGCGGCCGCTGACGGCGCGCGCCTGCAGGCCGCTGACGCTGGCGGAAATGTTCGCCGGCCGGTTGGGGTCGAGGTTGCTGAGGGCCACGTACACGTGCCCGTCCTTCGCGCGCACCGCCGAGCCGTGCACGCCGGGGATGGCGCTGTTGCCGTGGCGGTACTGCGGCGCCTTCAGCTCCAGCGGCAGGTAGGTCGCGTCCTGCCAGGGCTTGTACATCTCGAAGACGTGGTAGGTGGGCGTGAGCACCATCTTCCCGCCCTCGGTGAGGATCATCGCCTGCAGCACGTTCACCATCTGCGCGATGTTGCCCATCTTCACCCGGCGCGCGTGCTTGCTCATCGCGTCGAAGTGGATCGCGGCCACCAGGGCGTCGCGCAGGGTGTTCTGCTGCTGCAGGAAGCCCGGGTTGGTGCCGGGGTAGGCCTCGTACCAGGTGCCCCACTCGTCGAGGTACAGGGCGACCTTGTTCTCCGGGTCGTACTTGTCCATCACCTCGATGTGCCTGCGCAGCAGCTCGTCGACCTTCAGCGCGCTTTCCAGGGTCTGGAACCAGGCGGCCTCGTCGAACTCGAAGCTGGAGGCGCGCGGCGGCCAGCCGCCGGGCACGGTGTAGTAATGCACCGACAAGGCATCCATGTGCTTGCCGGCGATCTTCATCATCACCTCGGTCCAGTTGTAATCGTCGCCATTGGCGCCGGCGGCGACCTTGGTGACGGTCTGGCCGGCGGGCACCTTGACGAAGGTCTGGAACTGGCGGTGCAGGTTGGCGGCGTGCTCGGGCGTCATGTTGCCGCCGCAGCCCCACATCTCGTTGCCGATGCCGAAGAAGGGCACCTTCCACGGCTTGTCGCGGCCGTTGGCGCGGCGCTCCTCGGCCAGCGAGGAGCCCTTCTCGTAGGTCATGTACTCGACCCACTCGGCCATCTCGCGCGGCGAGCCGCTGCCGGTGTTGCCGGAGACGTAGGCGTCGGTGCCCAGCAGCTCGGCGAAGTCCATGAACTCATGGGTGCCGAAGCTGTTGGGTTCTTCCACGCCACCCCAGTGGGTGTTGATCTTGACCCGCCGCTTCTCGCGCGGGCCGATGCCGTCGCGCCAGTAGTACTCGTCGGCGAAGCAGCCGCCGGGCCAGCGCACCACCGGCACCTGCAGCTGCTTCAGCGCGGCCAGCACGTCGTTGCGGTAGCCGCGGGTGTTGGGGATCTCCGAGTCCTCGCCGACCCAGATGCCGCCGTAGATGCCGTAGCCCAGGTGCTCGGCGAACTGGCCGAAGATGTAGCGGCTGACGGTCTCGCCGGGCTGGTCGGCGCGCAGGGTGGCGCTGGCCTGGACCGGCGCCTGCGCGCTGGCGGTGCCTGCGAACAGCAGCGCGGTGGCCAGCGCCAGCCGGGGCAACGGGTTGTTGAGCATCGTCTTGCCTCGCTTTCTCGGTGGACGGTTGGGTTGGACGCGCACCGGGACGGCGAGGCTGCGGGCAGCCGCGACGGATCGGCACGACGTCCGGGTGATGCGCCCGGCGCCGGTGGCGGCGGGCGCAGGCCGGTCGAGCATAGTCAGGGCCCCGATAACCTGCCAATTACTTTGTCGGGCGCAGCCATACCCGTTCGCGTATCCCGCGCCAGGCCCCCTGGAGGGGCAAGGGGTATTCCTTTTCGCGCGGTTGGCATGCCCGGGGCGGGATTGGTCGACGCCCGGTGCGGTCGCTATCCTGCCCGCCGCCGGCAGCGGCCGGCGCGGACTGGGAAGGCGGATGGCGCACAGGCGGCCCTTTGGCGAACTGGACGACGGCAGGGCCGTGCACGCGCACGTGCTGGGCGATGGCAACGGGCTGCGCGCCGAGGTGCTGGACCTGGGCGGGATCCTGGCGCGGCTGGAATTCCCCGGTGAGTGCGGCCCGGTGGCGCTGGTGCTGGGGCTGCCGGACGCGCGTGCGTACTTCGCCGATCCGGCCTACCTGGGCATCGTGGTCGGGCGCTTCGGCAACCGCATTGGCGGCGCCGCGTTCACGGTCGATGGCCAGGCCTGCCGGGTCAGCGCCAACGAGGGACGCAACCACTTGCACGGCGGGCACCTGGGCTTTGGCCGGCGGCTTTGGCGGGTCGCCGCGCACGATCCCGGCCGGCTGGAGCTGCGCTACCACTCGCCGGACGGCGAGGAGGGCTATCCGGGCAACCTCGACATGCGCGCGGTCTACAGCCTCCACGGCGCGCGCCTGCGCCTGGAGCTGGAAGCGGAGTGCGACGCGCCCACGCCGTTCAATCCCACCCACCATCCGTACTGGAACCTGGCCGGCGATCCGGCGGTGCCGGCCGCGGCGCAGTGGCTGCAGGCGCCAACCCGCGGCTTCCTGCCGGTGGACGGCGAGCTGATCCCGCTCGGCCAGGTGGCCGCGGCCGCCGGCACGCCGTTCGATTTCCGTGCCGCGCGCACGCTCGAGGCCGCGGCCGCCAGCGGCCATCCGCAGCTGGAGGTGGCCGGCGGTTACGACCACTGCCTGGTGCTGGAGGAGGGTGCGACCACCTGCGCCACGCTCTACTCGCCGCACAGCGGCATCGCCCTGCGCATCGACTGCGACGCGCCGGCACTGCAGCTGTACGACGGCCACGGCCTGGACCGGCAGCATCCGGGGCTCGGCCGCGGCCTGTGCCTGGAGCCGCAGGGCTATCCCGACGCGCCGAACCGGCCGCAGTTCCCGGACGCGATCCTGCGCCCGGGCACGCGCTTCCGGCGCGTGATCGAATACCGCTTCGCCAACGCCGGACGCGGCTGCGCCTGGGGCGCGGTGGAAGCAGCGCTGGCGCAGGCTTGAGCCGCGCCACGCACCCGAACGCATGCGCGGCCCTGCCGCGCGCCACAGCCATGGAGGACACGCCCGTGCCAAGCATCAACCTCGCCATCGTCGGTGTCGGCAAGATCGTGCGCGACCAGCACCTGCCCGCGGTCGCGGCCAATGCCGACTACCGCCTGGTGGCCGCGGCCAGCCGCAACGGCCGGGTGGACGGGATCGCCAACTTCGGCTCGATCGAGGAAATGCTGGCGGCGGTTCCGGAGATCGACGCGGTCTCGCTGTGCATGCCGCCGCAGTACCGCTACGCGGCCGCGGTGAAGGCGCTGGAGGCGGGCAAGCACGTGTTCCTGGAGAAGCCGCCGGGGGCCACGCTGTCGGAGGTGGAGGACCTGGCGGCGCAGGCGCGCGCCAAGGGCGTGACCCTGTTTGCCAGCTGGCACTCGCGGCACGCGCCGGCGGTGGAGGCGGCGCGCGCGTTCCTGGCCGGCACCACGGTGCGCTCGATGCGGGTGACCTGGAAGGAGGACGTGCGCCACTGGCACCCGGGCCAGGCCTGGATCTGGGAGGCCGGCGGCCTGGGCGTGTTCGACCCGGGCATCAATGCGCTGTCGATCGTCACCCGGATCCTGCCGCGGCCGGTATTCGCCACCGAGGCGACGCTGGAGTTCCCGCAGAACCGCGCCGCGCCGATCGCCGCCAGCATCCGCTTCAGCGATACCCAGGGCCTGGACCTGCGCGCCGAGTTCGACTGGCGCCAGACCGGGCCGCAGAGCTGGGACATCGAGGCGGAGACCGGGGCGGGGACCATGCTGCTGTCGCATGGCGGCGCGCGGTTGGCGGTCAATGGCCAGGTGGTCCATGCCGAGCCGGAGCAGGAGTACCCGGAGCTGTACCGCCACTTCGCCAGGCTGGTCCGTGCCGGCGAATCGGACGTGGACCTGGCGCCGCTGCGCCACGTGGCCGATGCCTTCATGCTTGGCCGGCGCGTGGTGGTCGAGCCGTTCCACGATTGAGTCGTTCCCGCACCCGGGCGCGGCCTCCGGCCCTGTACGGGCTACGCAGCGGTGCCGTAGACCTCGGCCGCGGTTTCCTGCAGCGCCTGCAGCACCGTGCGCGCGCCGGGCGAGAGCAGCCAGTCGGTGCGGGTGATGATGCCGAAGGAGTCCATGTGGCAGGACAGCTCCACCGGCAGGATCTTGACCATGCCGTAGGCGGCGTAATGCCGCGCCACGTCCACCGGGACCACGGCCAGGTAGTCGCTTTCCTGCAGCATCTTGGTGATGAACACCAGGGCGGTGGTCGCCAGCACGTGCTGCGGCGGCTGCAGTCCGGCGCTGCGGAACATCAGCTCGAAGCGGTGGCGCAGCACGCTGCCTTCCGGCGGCACGATCCAGCTGGCCTGGGCCAGGCCGGCCAGGTCCAGGCGCTTCCTCCCGAGGATCGGGTGGCCGGGGCGCACGATCGCGCAGATCTCCTCCTCGGCCAGGGCCTGGTACTGCAGGTGGGTCTTGTCGTGCTGCTCGAACAGGCGCGCGACCAGGAAGTCCAGGCGGTTCTGTTGCAGCCGCTCCAGCAGCACGTCCGAGCTTTCCACCAGCAGCGACACCCGCAGGTCCGGGGCGGTGCGCGCCACCCGTGCCAGCGCGGTGGGCAGCAGGCTCATCGCCGGCCCGGCGATCGCGCCGATCGCCACGCTGCCGGCCCAGCCGCCCCTGAGCGCCTCGATCTCCGCGCCGGCCTCGCCCAGGCTGGCCAGGGCGATGCGGGCGTGGCGGATCATGGTCTCGCCGTACCAGGTCGGGCGCATCCCGCGCGGCAGCCGCTCGAACAGCGCCACCCCCAGCATGTCCTCCAGGTCCTTCAGCAGCTTGGAGGCGGCCGGCTGCGACATGGCCAGGGTTTCGGCCGCGCGGTGGATGTTGCCTTCCTCGTCGATCGCGATCAGCAGCATCAGCTGCCGGGTCTTGAGGCGGGCGCGGACGAACCACGGCACGTTCTGCGGCACGTATGACACTCCAGTCGATACGAATGTTTATATATGTTATGCACGAATTTGCATTGGATGCATATTCGTCCAGCCGGCAGAATCGGCCGAGGCATGCGCGGTGGCTTCCGTCTCTCCCGGAAGCGGCATGCCTTCCCTTCCCATCCCATGACGAGGGCGGCCGATGCGACTGATCCAGCTGCGGGACGATGGCGGTGACATCCGCGTCGGCGTGATCGAGGGCGAGGTGGTGCGCCTGCTGGACGGCGTCGACTCGACCTGGGCGCTGGCCAATGCCGCCATCGCCGCCGGCCGCAGCCTGGACGACGAGGCCGCCGCCCGCGCCGGCGCCACCACGCTCGCCTACGCGCCGCTGCTGCGCGAGGGGCGGGTGCTGAGCCCGCTGCACCATCCCGATCCGGCGCATTGCCTGGTCACCGGCACCGGCCTGACCCACCTGGGCAGCGCCGCCGCGCGCGACGCCATGCACCAGAAGCTGCAGCAGCAGGCCGAGGAAGGCACGCTGACCGACTCCATGCGCATGTTCCAGTGGGGCGTGGAGGGTGGCATGCCGGCCCCGGGCACGGCGGGCGCGCAGCCGGAGTGGTTCTACAAGGGCGACGGCCAGATCGTGGTGCCGCCGGGCGCGCCGCTGCGCTCGCCGGACTTCGCCCTGGACGGTGGCGAGGAGCCGGAGCTGGTGGGGCTGTACGTGATCGGCCCGGATGGCACCCCGCACCGGCTGGGCTATGCCCTGGGCAACGAGTTCTCCGACCACGTCACCGAACGCCAGAACTACCTGTACCTGGCCCATTCCAAGCTGCGCACCTGCGCGGTTGGCCCGGAACTGCGCACCGGCCCGCTGCCGGCGGACCTGCGCGGCACCAGCCGCCTGCGCCGCGACGGCGCGGTGGTGTGGGAGAAGCCCTTCCTCACCGGCGAGGCCAACATGTGCCACTCGCTGGAGAACCTGGAGTACCACCACTTCAAGTACGCCGCGCACCGGCGCCCGGGCGACGTGCACCTGCACTTCTTCGGCACCGCCACCCTGAGCTTCGCCGACGGCGTGCGCGCGCAGCCGGGCGACGTGTTCGAGATCGAGATCGCAGAACTGGGCGCGCCGCTGGCCAACCCGCTGCAGGTGGTGCCGGCCGGCTTCGCCCCCGGCGGCGTGCGCGCGCTGTGAGCGCGGCCGGCAACAGGAGCAGTACGTGAACGAACCGCGTTATTCCAGCTACATCGCCGGCCAGTGGGTGGAAGGCGGGGGCAGCCACGTCGACGAGAACCCGGCCAACCTCGACGCCCCGGTCGGCCACTACGGCGTGCTCGATGCCGCCGCGGTCGGCCAGGCGGTGGACGCGGCGGCCGCGGCGCTGCCGGCCTGGTCGCTGGCCACCCCGCAGCAGCGCGCCGAGGTGCTGGACTTCGTCGGCAGCGAGATCCTCGCCCGCAAGGAGGAACTGGGCCGGCTGCTGGCGCGCGAGGAAGGCAAGACCCTGGCCGAGAGCATCGGCGAGGCCGCGCGCGCCGGGCAGATTTTCAAGTTCTTCGCCGGCGAGGCGCTGCGCATCCCCGGCGAGAAGCTGGCCTCCACCCGCCCGGGCGTGGACGTGGAGATCACCCGCGAGCCGGTGGGCGTGGTCGGCATCATCGCGCCATGGAATTTCCCGCTGGCGATCCCGGCCTGGAAGATCGCCCCGGCGCTGGCGTTCGGCAACACCGTGGTGTTCAAGCCGGCCGAGATCGTGCCCGGCTGCGCCTGGGCCCTGGCGGAGATCCTGTCGCGTGCCGGCCTGCCGGAGGGCGTGTTCAACATGGTCCTGGGCAGCGGCCGCACCGTGGGCCAGGCCCTGGTCGCGCACCCGAAGCTGGACGCGCTGACCTTCACCGGCTCGGTGCCCACCGGCCGCGCCCTGCTGGAGCAGGCGGCCGGGCGGGCACTGAAGGTGCAGATGGAGATGGGCGGCAAGAACCCGCTGGTGGTGCTGGCCGACGCCGACCTGGACCAGGCGGTGGAATGCGCGGTCAACGGCGCGTTCTTCTCCACCGGGCAGCGCTGCACCGCCTCCAGCCGGCTGATCGTCGAGGCGGCGGTGTACGACCGGTTCGTGGTGAAGATGCAGGCGCGCATGGCCCAGCTGCGGGTCGGCGATCCGCTGGACCCGCAGGTGCACATCGGCCCGGTCGCCAGCCAGGCGCAGCTGGACACCGACCTGGGCTACATCCGCGCCGGGCACGAGGACGGGGCCGAGCTGCTGGCCGGCGGTGGTCGGGTGGATTGTCCCACCCGCGGCCACTTCCTGGCGCCGACCCTGTTCGCCGCGCGCGCCAGCGACCGCATCTCGCGCGAGGAGATCTTCGGCCCGGTGGCCGCGCTGCTGCGCGCGGCCGACTACGAGCACGCCCTGGCCCTGGCCAACGACACCGAGTTCGGACTGTGCGCGGGCATCTGCACCACCTCGCTCCGGCACGCCACCCATTTCAAGCGGCACGCCCAGGCGGGCATGGTGATGGTCAACCTCCCTACCGCCGGGGTCGATCCGCACGTACCCTTCGGGGGACGGAAGGCTTCCAGTTACGGACCGCGCGAGCAGGGGCGCTACGCGGTGGAGTTCTACACCACGGTCAAGACCGCCTATACATCGGCCTGAGGGCCAACCGCGGCCGCGCGCGCTGGAGGGCGCGCACGGCCAGCCGCGGCGAGGTCGCGGCACGCGGCACAACAACGAATCGATCGGGAGGGAGCGATGAGGAAGTTCGTGTTCGGGATGCTGGCGCTGGGCGCCATGGCGCTGGCCGGCTGTTCCGGCGGCGGCGAGGGCAGCGGCGGCGAAGGCGGCGAGGGCAAGCCGATCACCGTGGGCTTCAGCCAGGTCGGCGCCGAGAGCGAGTGGCGCACCGCCAACACCCGCTCGGTGAAGGAGGCGCTGGCCGCGCCCGAGTTCCGCCTGCGCTTCTCCGACGCGCAGCAGAAGCAGGAAAACCAGATCAAGGCGATCCGCTCGTTCATCGCCCAGCGCGTGGACGTGATCGCGTTCTCGCCGGTGGTCGAGTCCGGCTGGGAGACGGTGCTGCGCGAGGCCAAGGCCGCCGGCATCCCGGTGGTGCTGACCGACCGCGCGGTGGACGTGTCCGACGACTCGCTGTACGTGACCCTGATCGGCTCGGACTTCGTCGAGGAAGGCCGCCGGGCCGCGCGCTGGCTGATCGAGGACAGCAAGGACAAGGAAGGGCCGATCCGCGTGGTCGAGCTGCAGGGCACCGTGGGTTCGGCCCCGGCCAACGACCGCATGCGCGGCTTCAAGGAAGTGATCGCCACCGATCCGCGCTTCCAGATCGTGCGCTCGCAGAGCGGCGACTTCACCCGCGCCAAGGGCAAGGAAGTGATGGAGGCCTTCCTCAAGGCCGAGGGTGGCCGCATCGACGTGCTGTTCGCGCACAACGACGACATGGCCATCGGCGCGATCCAGGCGATCGAGGAGGCCGGGCTGAAGCCGGGCCAGGACATCCGCATCGTCTCCATCGACGGCGTGCGCGGCGCGTTCGAGGCGATGAAGGCCGGCAAGCTCAACGCCACCGTGGAGTGCAACCCGCTGCTGGGCCCGCAGCTGGCGCAGCTGATCCGCGACGTGCACGCCGGGCGGCAGGTGCCCAAGCGCGTGGTGGTGGAGGAGGGCGTGTACACCATGGACCAGGCCGCCGCCGAACTGCCCAACCGGAAGTACTGATGGCGCCGGCGCAAGGGCACGCGCAGGGCGATGGCGGCCGCGGCGGGAGCGCGGCCGCGCCGGTCGTGCTGCAGGCCTCGGGCCTGCGCAAGCGCTTCGGCGCCACCCTGGCGCTGGACGACGCCGGGCTGGTGCTGCGTGCCGGCGAGATCCACGCGCTGATGGGCCAGAACGGCGCCGGCAAGTCCACCCTGATCAAGCTGGTCACCGGGGTCGAGCGTCCCGACGCCGGTCGCATCGAGCTGGACGGCCGCGAGGTCGCCCCGGGCACGCCGCTGGAAGCGCAGTCGCTGGGCATCAGCACGGTCTACCAGGAAGTGAACCTGTGCCCGAACCTGTCGGTGGCCGAGAACCTGTTCGCCGGGCGCTACCCGAAGCGGCGCTGGAGCGGCCTGATCGACTGGCCGAAGGTGCGCGCCGGCGCGCGCGAACTGCTGGCGCACCTGGGCCTGGACATCGACGTGGACCGCAGCCTGGGCAGCTACCCGGTGGCGGTGCAGCAGATGGTGGCCATCGCCCGCGCGCTGGGCGTGCAGGCGAAGGTGCTGGTGCTGGACGAGCCCACCTCCAGCCTGGACGAGGACGAGGTGCAGGCGCTGTTCGCGGTGATGCGCCGGCTGCGCGACCGCGGCATGGCGATCCTGTTCGTCACCCATTTCCTGGACCAGGTGTATGCGGTCTCCGACCGCATCACCGTGCTGCGCAACGGCACCCTGGTGGGCGAATACGCCGCATCGGAGCTGCCGCAGGGCGCGCTGGTGGCGGCCATGGTCGGGCGCGAGGTGGCGCTGGCCGGGGGGCGCGAGCCGGGGGAAAGCGTTGCGGCGGGCGAGGTGGTGGCCGAGGCGCGCGGCCTGGCCCGGCGCGGCGCGCTGCATCCGGTGGACCTGCAGCTGCGCACCGGCGAGGTGCTGGGCCTGGGCGGGCTGCTGGGTTCCGGCCGCACCGAACTGGCGCGGCTGCTGTTCGGCCTGGACCGCGCCGACGCGGGCGAATTGCGCATCGGCGGCCAGGCGGTGCAGCTGCGGCATCCGGCCGAGGCGGTGGCGCGCGGGCTGGCGCTGTGCCCGGAGGAACGCAAGACCGAAGGCATCGTCGCCGGGCTGTCGGTGCGCGAGAACATCGTGCTGGCGCTGCAGGCGCGGCGCGGCTGGTGGCGCGCGCTGCCGCAGGCCAGGCAGGAGGAGATGGCGCGCGAATTCGTGCGCCTGCTCGGGATCAAGACCGCCGACATCGAGACGCCGGTGGGCGCGCTGTCCGGCGGCAACCAGCAGAAGGTGGTGCTGGCGCGCTGGCTGGCCACGCAGCCCTCGCTGCTGATCCTTGACGAACCGACCCGCGGCATCGACATCGCCGCCAAGCAGGAGATCATGGCCGAGGTGGTGAAACTGGCGCGGCAGGGCATGGCGGTGCTGTTCATTTCCGCCGAGATCGAGGAGCTGACCCGGCTCAGCGACCGCATCGCGGTGCTGCGCGAGCGGCGCAAGGCCGGCGAGCTGGACGGCGGCAGCGATGGCAGCCGGGTCCTGGACCTGATCGCGGGGCACGCATGAGCGAGGAACAGGCTCCCCTGGTGCAACCGGCACAGCCGCGGCCGCAGTCCGCGCGGCCGGGCCTGCGCGAGCGCCTGATGGCGCATCCGCTGCTGTGGCCGGCGCTGGCCCTGGTCCTGCTGCTGCTGGGCAACGCGCTGTTCAACCCCGGTTTCCTGGCGCTGCAGTGGCGTGACGGGCACCTGTACGGAAACCTCGTCGACATCGCCAACCGGGCGGCTCCACTTGCGCTGGTTTCGCTGGGCATGACCCTGGTGATCGCGGTGCGTGGCCTGGACATCTCGGTGGGCGCGGTGCTGGCGATCAGCGCCACGGTCGCGGCCTGGACCATCGCCCGCATGCAGGCCGGCGGCAGCGGGGGCCTGGCACCGCTGTTCGGCGCGATCGCCGCGGCGCTGGCGGTGGCCGCGCTGTGCGGGCTGTGGAATGGCGTGCTGGTGGTCAGGGTCGGGATGCAGCCGATCATCGCCACCCTGATCCTGATGGTGGCCGGGCGCGGGGTGGCCCAGCTGATCGGCGATGGGCAGATCCTCACCATCTACTACGCGCCCTACGCCTTCCTCGGCAACGGCTTCCTGTTCGGCCTGCCGTTCTCGCTGTTCGTGCTGGCGGCGGTGTTCGTGGGCCTGAAGCTGCTGCTGGACCGCACCGCGCTGGGGCTGTTCGTGCGCGCCATCGGCCACAACCCGGCCGCGGCCCACGTGGCCGGCATCCGCGCCCGCGCCATCGCCCTGTCGCTGTACGTGTTCTGCAGCTTCAGCGCCGGCCTGGCCGGGCTGCTGGTCAGCTCCAACGTGGCCAGCGCCGATGCCAACAACGCCGGCCAGCTGCTGGAGCTGGACGCGATCCTGGCCGTGGCCCTGGGCGGCAGCGCCCTGTCCGGTGGCCGCTTCAGCCTGGCCGGCAGCCTGCTGGGCGCGCTGATCATCCAGACCCTGACCACCACCATCTACGCCATCGGCGTGCCGCCGCAGGTCAACCTGGTGGTCAAGGCGCTGCTGGTGACCGCGGTGCTGCTGCTGCAGTCGCCGCAGTTCCGGGCCAAGGCCAGGACGCTGTTCAGCCGCAGGGAGGCACGCGCATGAGCATCGCGATGCGCGCCCCGGGGGCCGGCAACCTGCTGCGCCGGCTGCGCGAGCCCGGCCTGCTGTCGCTGGCGGTGACCCTGGCCCTGTTCGTGGCCATGTCCGCCGCCGGCGGCATCCTCTATGAAGGCTTCCTGTCGCCGCAGGTGTTCCTGAACCTGCTGATCGACAACGCCTTCCTGCTGATCGTCGCGGTCGGCATGACCTTCGTGATCCTCACCGGCGGCATCGACCTGTCGGTGGGCGCGGTGGTGGCCTTCACCACGGTGCTGCTGGCCAGCCTGGTGGAGAAACACGGCTGGCATCCGCTGGCGGCAATCCCGCTGGTGCTGCTGATCGGCACCGGCTTTGGCGCGCTGATGGGCGTGCTGATCGAACGCTACCGGCTGCAGCCGTTCGTGGTGACCCTGGCCGGCATGTTCCTGGCGCGCGGCGCGGCGACCCTGGTCAGCGTGGATTCGATTGGCATCAACCATGCCTTCCACGTGGCCGTGGCCAGCACCCGGGTGCCGCTGGGCGGCGGTGCCTCGCTCTCGGTGGCGGCGCTGGTGGCGCTGGCGGTGGTGGCGGCCGGCGTGGTGCTGGCCGGTTCCACCCGCTTCGGGCGCACGGTGTACGCCATTGGCGGCAGCGCGCAGTCGGCGGAGCTGATGGGCCTGCCGGTGGACGCGACCCTGATCAAGGTCTACGCTCTCAGCGGCTTCTGCTCGGCGCTGGCCGGCGTGGTCTACACGTTCTACATGCTCAGCGGCTACAGCCTGCACGGCATGGGCCTGGAGCTGGATGCGATCGCCGCGGTGGTGATCGGCGGCACCCTGCTCGCGGGCGGTAGCGGCTACGTGCTGGGTTCGCTGTTCGGGGTGCTGGTGCTGGGCCTGATCCAGACCCTGATCGTGTTCGACGGCACCCTCAGCTCGTGGTGGACGCGCATTGCCATCGGCGTGCTGCTGCTGGCGTTCTGCCTGTTGCAGCGCCTGCTGGCGCGGGGCGGTCAAGCGAGTGGAGGCGGTCATGGCTGACAAGTGGCTCCGTGCGCGCGCCGCGCGCGTGCTGGCGGCACTGGCATTGGCGGGCGCCTGGCTGCCGCTGCAGGCGGCCACGCCGGCGCTGGGCGAGGTCGCAAGTCCGGACGGCAGGCTGCGCGTGGAGATGGCGCTGGACGAGGCCGGCCGCCCCACCTGGCGGCTGCTGCGCGAAGGCCGCGAGGTGATCGCGCCGTCGCCGCTGGGCATGGTGGGCGAGGGCGTGGACCTGTCGCGCGGGCTGGCCTTCGCCGGTGCCGATCCGGTGCAGGCGGTGGCCGACGACTACGAGCTGCTGTCCGGAAAGCGCCGCCACAACCATTACCGCGCCAACCGCCGCGTGTTCCGCTGGGAGGATGGGCGGGGCCACGAGCTGGCCGTGGCCTGGCAGCTGTCCAACGATGGCGCCGCGTTCCGCTACGAGCTGCAGCGCCCGGTACCGGGGCTGGATACCTGGAAGCGCGATGCGGCCACGTTCCGCCTGCCGGTCGATGCCCATGCCTGGCTGCAGCCGCTGGCCGAGCCCAAGACCGGCTTCGGCCGCACCAATCCCTCCTACGAGGAGTACTACCTGCAGGACGTTGCGGTGGGCACGCCTTCGCCGCTGGGGCATGGCTGGGTGTTCCCGGCGCTGTTCCGCAGCGGGCAGGACTGGATCCTGCTCAGCGAGGGCAGCCTGCGCCGCGGCGATGCCGGCAGCCGCCTGCTCGATGGCGCGGTTCCGGGCGAGTACCTGCTCGGCTTCCCCGACGCACGCGAAGCCCTGCCGGGCGGGGCGGCGTTGCCGTGGATCGAGGGGTTCCCGTGGCGTTCGCCGTGGCGCATCGTCGCGGTGGGCGACCTGGCCACCGTGGCCGATTCCACCCTCGGCACCGACCTGGCCGACCCGCCGGCGGTGGCCGCGCCCTCGGTGCCGGGCAAGGCCTCGTGGAGCTGGCCGCTGCTGGGCGACGACCACACCGTGTTCGAGGTGCAGAAGCAGTTCGTCGACTACGCCGCGCGCATGGGCTGGCGCTACACCCTTGTGGACGCGCTGTGGGACGTGCAGATCGGCGAGGCGAAGATGCGCGAGCTGGTGGACTACGCGCGCGGCAAGGGCGTGTCGGTGCTGGTCTGGTACAACTCGGCCGGCGACTGGAACGAGGCGCCGCAGACCCCGCGCAGCCGCCTGCTGGACCATGCCAGCCGGGTGCGCGAGTTCGACAAGCTCAAGGCCATGGGCGTGGCCGGGCTGAAGGTGGATTTCTTCGGCGGCGACGGCTCGTCGATGATCGCCTACTACCTGGACCTGCTGGCCGACTCGGCTCCGTACGGCTTCCAGATGAACTTCCACGGCTCGACCCTGCCGCGCGGCTGGCAGCGCACCTGGCCGCACCTGCAGACCATGGAAGCGGTGCGCGGGCTGGAGTTCGCCACCTTCGAGCAGGCCAATGCCGACCGCGTCCCGGTGCACGCGGCGACCCTGCCGTTCACCCGCAACGTGTTCGACCCGATGGACTTCACCCCGCTGGCCATGGTCAAGCTCAACGACCGCGTCCAGCGCCGCACCAGCGCGGCGTTCGAGCTGGCGCAGTCGGTGCTGTTCGTCTCCGGCATCCAGCACTACGCCGAGACCGCCGAGGGCATGGCGCAGGTGCCGGAGTACGTGCGCCACTTCCTTGCCGGCCTGCCGGAGGCATGGGACGACAGCCGCTTCATCGATGGCTACCCGGGCCGGTGCGCGGTGTTCGTGCGCGAAGGCGGCGGGCGCCGCTACGTGGCCGGGATCAATGCCGGGCCGGGACCGCGCAGGATCGTGTTGGACGCCGGCAAGCTGGGCGGTGGCGTGCTGCGCGGCCAGCTGCTCACCGATGGCGGCGACGCGCCGGGCTTCGCGGAACGGCAGGTGGAGCTGGCGCCCGGCCGG
Source organism: Pseudoxanthomonas sp. GW2 (assembly GCF_000283075.1). Lineage (NCBI taxonomy): Bacteria > Pseudomonadati > Pseudomonadota > Gammaproteobacteria > Lysobacterales > Lysobacteraceae > Pseudoxanthomonas > Pseudoxanthomonas sp. GW2. Next base: position 4,807 of record NZ_ALIP01000044.1, on the reverse strand, counting down.
CCGCTGGAACTGGAGCTGCCGGCCGCCGGCGGCTTCGTGCTGCAGCTGGATTGATGCGACGGCGCCCAGGGCGCGCCGCGCGGGGAGGCAAGTGATGGTGTTCGCGCGACCATTCGGGCTGGCGTGCCTGCTGATGTTGCTGCTGGCGGGCGGCGTGTCCGCGGTCGCTGCGCCAGCCAGCTGGACCGCCGACAACGGCAACGACACCTACACCAACCCGATCTTCTACGACGAGTTCTCCGACCCGGACCTGGTCCGGGTGGACGACTGGTTCTACATGACCGGCACCACCATGCACGCGGTGCCTGGCCTGCCGCTGCTGCGCTCGCGCGACCTGGTGAACTGGGAATTCGTCTCGTACGCGCTCACGGAGTTCCCGCCCGGACCCGAGTACCGGCTGGAGGACGGCAAGGACCTGTACGGCCAGGGCATCTGGGCGCCGGTGCTGCGTTACCACGATGGCCGCTTCCATGTCTTCGCCAACATCAACGAGCGCGGCCTGCACGTGTTCACCGCCAGCGACCCGGCGGGGCCGTGGGACCACACGGTGATCGACCGCAACCTGCATGACCTGTCGGTGCTGTTCGACGACGACGGCCGGGTGTGGGCGGTGTTCAACTACAACGAGGTGCGGCTGGTGGAGCTCAAGCCGGACCTGTCCGGCGTGGTCGAGGGCAGCGAGCGGGTCATCATCCCGGCCGGCAATGGCATGGGCGAGGGCCACCACTTCTACAAGATCGACGGGCGCTACTACATCATCAGCGCCAACTACGCCCCGGTCGGGCGCATGCAGGCCGCGCGCGCCGACCGCCTCGATGGTCCATGGGAGACGGTGGCGATCAGCGCCAGCGAGAGCATGGGCTTCCAGCGCGGCTGGTGGGAGGACAGCGTGGGCCAGCGCTCGCCGGTTCCGGCCGACGGTGCGTCGTTCTCTTCGCACAAGCCCGCGGACAACGCGCTGGGCGCCGTGCCGCTGCACCAGGGCGGCATCGTGCAGGCGCCGGACGGCAGGTGGTGGGGCTTCTCGATGATGGACCTCAAGTCCGTCGGCCGCACCACCTTCCTGTCGCCGGTCACCTGGCACGATGGCTGGCCGTACTTCGGCCTGCCGGGCAACCTGGGGCGCACGCCGCGTACCTGGACCAAGCCGGTGGTGGACCCACGCATCCGGCCGCATGCGCCGTACGTGCGCAGCGACGCCTTCTCCGCGCCGCGGCTGCAGCCGGTGTGGCAGTGGAACCACCAGCCGCTGGACGGCAAGTGGTCGCTGCGCGAGCGCCCGGGCCACCTGCGCCTGCACGCGCTGCCGGCCGAAGGCTTCCTGCATGCGCGCAACAGCCTGACCCAGCGCGTGGTGGGCCCGGAGGCCACGGCCACCGTGGTGCTGGATGCATCCGGGTTGCAGCCGGGCGACGTGGCCGGGCTGGGCCTGCTGAACATGCCGGCGGCGTGGCTGGCGGTGGTGCAGGAGGACGGACGCCGCGTGCTGCGTTGGTATTCGCAGGCGCAGGACCGCCGGGTCGAGGTGCCACTGCCCCGGGCCCGCGTGCACCTGCGCGTGCGCGGCGACCACGACGAGGACCTGGCCTGGTTCTCCTGGAGTGCGGACGGGCGCCGCTTCCACGACATCGGCGAGCCGGTGCGGCTGCCGTACCAGCTCAAGACCTTCCAGGGCTCGCGCTACGCGCTGTTCGCGTACAACAGCGCCGGGCGCGAAGGCGGATATGCGGACTTCGACCGTTTCGACCTGCACGAGCCGCTGGCCGACCGCTCGCGCAACATCCCGCTGGGCAAGGTGGTGAGGCTGGAGAACCTGGGCGATGGCAGCGTGGCCGCAGTCCATCCGCTGGGCGTGGTGCAACCGGTGGCGGCCGACGACGGGAGGGCGCGGTCGCCGTCTGCCCGTTTCCGCGTGCATGACCGCGGCAATGGCCAGGTGGCGCTGGAAGCGATGGATGGCAGCGGCTTCCTGACCGTGGTCGGCATCGGCCTGTCCGCCGACGTGCGCCTGTTGCCCGAGCATCCGGTGGACAGCCGCTTCATGTGGCAGGACCTGCTGCGCGGCCAGTTCATGCTGCTGTCGATGAAGACCCACCGCTACCTGGGCATCCTGCCCGGCAGCGGCGAGCCCTATGCCGCCGACCGCCCCGGCACGCGACCCGACCGTCGCGACGGCACGGTGCTGGCGTGGAAGCTGGCGGAGGACTAGCCAAGGCAGCGGCCCTGGCCCTGCCCGCGCCACGTTCCGCGAACTCCGAATCCCGGATCCCCGATCCCGAGCCCTTCAGACCTCCAGCGAAGCCGCGCCCCTGCGCCGTTGAAATGCGACGACGTCGGGGCCGTCGCCACGGCCCAGCAGTCTGGACGTGCGAGGCTTTTAGACCTCTAACGAGGCCAGATCGCCCTTCGTCTCCAGCCACGCCTTGCGATCGCTTGCCCGCTTCTTGGCCAGCAGCATGTCCATCAGCGCGCGGGTCTGTTCACCGTCGTCGACGGTCAGCTGCACCAGGCGGCGGGTGTCGGGGTGGATGGTGGACTCGCGCAGCTGCTGCGGGTTCATCTCGCCCAGGCCCTTGAAGCGGGTCACGCTGACCTGGCCCTTGATCTTCTCGCGGGCGATCTTCTCCAGCAGCAGGCGCTTCTCTTCCTCGTCCAGGGCGTAGAACACCTGCTTGCCCACGTCCACGCGGAACAGTGGCGGCATGGCCACGAACACGTGGCCGGCGGCGACCAGGGCCGGGAAGTGGCGCAGGAACAGCGCCGACAGCAGGGTGGCGATGTGCAGGCCGTCGGAGTCGGCGTCGGCCAGGATCACGATCTTGCCGTAGCGCAGGCCCGACAGGTCGTCCTTGCCCGGATCGCAGCCGATGGCGACGGCCAGGTTGTGCACTTCCTCGGAGGCCAGAACGGTGTTGCTGGACACCTCCCAGGTGTTGAGGATCTTGCCGCGCAGCGGGAGGATGGCCTGGAAGTCCTTGTCGCGCGCCTGCTTGGCACTGCCGCCGGCCGAGTCGCCTTCCACCAGGAACAGCTCGGTGCGCGACAGGTCCTGGCTGATGCAATCGGCCAGCTTGCCGGGCAGGGCCGGGCCCTGGGTGACCTTCTTGCGGACGACCTGCTTCTCGGTCTTCAGGCGCGCGCTGGCGCGCTCGATCGCGATCTGGGCGATGCGCTCGCCCATGTCCACGTTCTGGTTCAGCCACAGGCTGAAGGCGTCGTGCGCCGCGCCTTCGATGAAGCCGGCGGCCTGGCGCGAGGACAGGCGCTCCTTGGTCTGGCCGCTGAACTGCGGGTCGGTCATCTTCAGCGACAGCACGAAGGCGACGCGGTCCCACACGTCCTCCGGCGCCAGCTTGACCCCGCGCGGCAGCAGGTTGCGGAAGTCGCAGAACTCGCGCAGCGCGTCGGTCAGGCCCGAGCGCAGGCCGTTGACGTGGGTGCCGTGCTGGGCGGTGGGGATCAGGTTGACGTAGCTCTCCTGGACCAGCTCGCCCTCCGGGACCCAGGCCACGGCCCAGTCCACCACCTCGGTCTCCTTCTTCAGCGAGCCGGTGAACAGCTCCGGCGGCAGCAGCTCGCGGCCGGCCAGTTCGCCCTTGAGGTAGTCGCGCAGGCCGTCCTCGTAGTGCCAGGTGTCGCGCTCGCCGGAGGCCTCGTCGAACAGGGTCACGGTCAGGCCGGGGCACAGCACGGCCTTGGCGCGCAGCAGGTGGCGCAGGGCGCGGACGTTGATCTTCGGGCTGTCGAAGTACTTCGGGTCCGGCCAGAAGCGCACGCGGGTGCCGGTGTTCTTCTTGCCGACGGTGCCGACCACCTCCAGCGGGGTGGCGCGGTTGCCGTCGCGGAAGGTGATGCGGTGCTCGGCGCCGTCGCGCTTGATGTGCACCTCGACCAGGGTGGACAGGGCGTTGACCACGCTCACGCCCACGCCGTGCAGGCCGCCGGAGAAGGTGTAGTTCTTGTTGCTGAACTTGCCGCCCGCGTGCAGGCGGGTGAGGATCAGCTCCACGCCCGGGATCTTCTCCTCGGGGTGGATGTCCACCGGCATGCCGCGGCCGTCGTCGGCCACCTCGCAGCTGCCGTCGCGGTACAGGGTGACCTCGACCGAGCGCGCATGCCCGGCCAGCGCCTCGTCCACCGCGTTGTCGATCACCTCCTGCGCCAGGTGGTTGGGGCGCGAGGTGTCGGTATACATGCCGGGCCGGCGCTTGACCGGGTCCAGGCCGGACAGGACTTCGATGTCGGCGGCGTTGTAACGGCTGCTCATGGAACCTTCGGTGACGCGGTAAAGACGCGCAAGTGTGCGGCCTGTCTGCCGTTTTTGCACGCCCGCCAGCCCGTTCAGGCCGGCGCAGGGCGCGCGGACGTATAACCGGGGCCGCGGCACGAGCCGCGGCCGGCCGCCCCCCGTGGCCGGCGCAATGCCCCCCCAAGCGGAGGAACGCCATGAACCGACGCCTGATCTGGAGCGCAGTGGCCGCCGCGGTGGCGGTCGCGGCCATCGCCGTCCCGGCGCTGGCCCAGGAGCGCAAGGCCGAGGGCCGCCAGGGTGCGCTGGCCGAGCACAAGGCCCAGGAGGCCAGGGACAATGCCGAGGCCGACGAACGCGCCCGCCGCCGCGAGGCGGCCCGGTCCGGCCAGGACCCGCGCAACAAGTCGCGCCCGCAGCGCGAAGAGGAAGAAGAGCAGCGCGAACGGCGCTGAAGGCGCCCGTTCAGGACCTGTTCCAGGCCCGCCGGCCCTTGTCCGGCGGGCTTTTTCGTCGGCTCCGGGCGCGCCGGCGGGTAGCCGCCGGCTTGGGCTCGGG